>JAZNUR010000127.1:0-1502 GCA_045592405.1 Oscillospiraceae bacterium | reverse complement strand
GGGCACAGCTTGTAGAAAAAGTAATTTTCAGCGTTCTTCCAGCCCGCCGCAGGCGGGTTGGAAGAACGTATTTATGAGCTTTCTCCTTATCGCATCAGGCATCCTGTTTCACCACATACAGCGTACCGTCCTGCGGCTCCTCCAGTGCATCAAATTCACTCTGCGTGAGCGTCACAATGGGTGTAAGTGCCGCAATCGCATCGGCATTCTCTTTGACTTTACGTTCCAGCTGTACGACATGAGCCTCGTAATCGACAAGCTCATCCTCAAACTCCTTGACCATCTTTTCGATGATCGCAATGGCATCGTTTGCCGTTTCCTTGACCTGCATGAGAAAATCCGTGTAGCTGTGGGTTTCCAGAATGCTTTCGCTCTCCGGCAGTCCCCTTACCCTCACATACGGCAGCTGATAGCGGATGACATGGGAAGGGGGATCCTCCGCTTCGACGGCATCGCACGCAAACAGATCCAGTGCAAGATTTCCTGCCTCGGTGGTGAAGTCCAGTCCAACATTCCAGTGCAGACGGATCACCTCCGTGTCCACTTCCTTTGCAAGCTCCGCAAGTGTTTCGCCGCCGGATTCCGTCACACCACGCATATGGAATGTGAATTCCGCCAGATCCATCCCGTTGTACCAGCGGTCAACCTCGAACACAACGGTATCCGCCAGCACCTCCTCCTGCGAAAGCAGATCCGCAATCGGCAGCGTATCAATGAATTTTCCAATTGCCTTGAGTACCATATTCCTGCTCCTTTCCGGAGGATTCTTCCTCCGAAAAAGCGTCGGAAATGCAGAAAGGTTGCACGCTTTTGTGCAACCTCAATCCGTCGAACCCCCCTCAGAATGGGACGTGGGGCGAAAGCCCCGCATAGGGGGGTAATGACAGAATGCCTATCTCTATTTTCTGCAAGCAGAAAAGCCGCACAATGTGCGGCTTTTCCAATCCTCTTTATGAATTCCCGTGTTTGTCGTACATACTGATATTTTCACTCGTCGTCAGGATAAAGCAGCAAGCACCGCTCAGCAGCAATGCCGCAGCATACAGCAGACCATTGAGAAGTCCGTGTCCTGCCTCCTTCTGTATCAGCAAGGGAATGCCCGGGAACAGCATTAACACAAAAGCCAGACCATCCACAAATTTCGCAAAACCACGGATGGACGGAAGGGGTGCGGCAATCATCAGCGAGATCACAGAAACGACCACGCCAACATACATACCGTATTCCTTGGCAATGTTCACCCAGCCAAGCTCCTCTTCCATTTTATAACCGGCACCGAACGCACCGGACATGAACAGGGCAAATGCAACACCTGCAATGACACCGAGCACCGTCAGAAGAATCAGCTGCTTGAAGCCCTTTTTCGCAGCCTCACGTTCACGCTCCTCACGAAGCTGGTTCATGATGCGTACGTTTTCCTTCCGCTTTTCTTCCGTCATTTCCTGCACGGGCGGTGTGTATTTCTGCGGCTTCTTGGATTCTTCCTTCGCACGCTCCAGATC
>JAZNUR010000126.1:0-16128 GCA_045592405.1 Oscillospiraceae bacterium | reverse complement strand
ATGTATTCCGGCTGATTATGATCAGCCGGAATTTTTTTTATTGGGGAAACCTTTTGGTGATAATGCACGAAAAAAGTCTGACGATTTTTACATAAAATCTCTTGCAAGATACAAAAAAATGTGGTATAATTACTATATTATTGAAAATGGGCAAAGGAATACTATGAGTATATCCTGTCCGATGAAAAGGAGAGCTTGAATATGGAGATCCCATCCGGTGTACTGAAACAATCTATGCGTCCAGGAAGCCTTGACAGAGATTCTGTCTTGACATATTTGGATGAATTACATTCTAAAATTTATGACTTAGAAGAAGAATTAAAAAAACGTGATGAGGAGATTAATCCTGCAGAGTCCGAGATCATCAAGGAATATAGACGTGATCTGGAAAGTGCAGAACGTAAAGCGAACGACGCTGAGAAGCGTGCAGCTGACAGTGAAGCAAAGGCCAAGGATGCTGTAGATAAGGCTTCACAGCTCGCAGCTGCTCTTTCTGCTGAAAAGGAAGCAAGAAATGCAGACGCACAGAAGATGAAGCAGCTTCTGCAGCAGACACAGAATAGCGTTGATGAAAGCAAGGTTCGTGAGTATCAGCAGGAAATCCTTTCTCTGAAGACAGAAATCGGTCAGCTTACCAGTGAGAATGAATCTTTGAAGGTTTCTGCATCTTCCAATGAGAAGATGAATGCTGAAATTGAGGCAAAGAATGCAGAGCTTTCAGAAGCTGTGAAGAAGGCTGAGGAAGCGAATGAACAGCTTGCAAAGAAGGATGGAGAGATCGAAGAGCTGAAGAAGAAGGTTGCTGAACTTGAAACAAAGGCATCCCAGTCAACCGGCTTTGCTCCGAGCTTTGATATGAGTGCGATTTTTGCACAGGCACAGCAGAATGCAATTCAGCTTGAAATGCAGGCAAAGGCAGAAGCTGACAAGACAGTTTCCGAGGCAAATGCACGGGCTGAAAAGACAGTTTCTGAGGCAAACGCTCAGGCTGAAACCACAATTTCTGAGGCAAATGCTCAGGCTGAAACTACGATTTCTGAAGCAAATGCACAGGCTGAAAAGACAATCAGCGATGCGGATACATACGCAGAGAAGAAGATCTCCGATGCAAATGCTGAGGCTGAAAATATCGTAAAGACAGCGGAAGAAAGAGCTGCAACTGCAAATGCAACTGCAGATGAGATTCTTTCCACAGCAACTGAAAAGGCTGAACAGGAATCCGAAAGAATTAAGAAGGAAGCTAAGGAACAGCAGGAGAGAGTAAAGCAGTTGACTGCAACAATCAAGTCCATGCTGACCATCGAAATTGATGGCATTGAAAAGAGCTTCCGTGAGGCAGGCGAGCTGATGAGCCGTGCTGCTTCCGTAATGGATGAAAAGGTTAAGGCTGCTGGAGCTGTGATTGCTGATGCAAGAGACTGCGTAGAGAGCAATGCAAAGATCGAAGAAGAAACAATGGAAGATATCATGAACAACACAGCATCCGCTATGTTTGTAAATAGTTCCGGTTCTTCTTCCGAACATAAGTCAGGTGTAAAAAGTGAGAAAAAGCCGGGAGATTTCTCCTTTGATATGAGCGAACTGATCAAGGATGCTGAGGCGTCTGTAACGGAATAATCGATTCTGAGGTGGTAATCATGCCGGAGATTCGGCATATTTGTGCACAGGATCTGAAACAATGTGCGAAGGAACTGCGTATCGGTGATAAGATCCTACTGTCCGGCTATGTGTATACAGCACGTGATGCGGCACATAAGCGTATTGCAGCACTGCTTGATAACGGTGAGGAACTTCCGTTCCCGTTGGAGGGTGCCGTTGTGTACTACGCAGGCCCTACGCCTGCACCTCCGGGGAAACCCATCGGTTCCTGCGGCCCAACGACATCCGGCAGAATGGATCCCTATGCACCACGACTTCTGGATCTTGGGCTTGCAGCAATGATTGGCAAGGGCGAACGTTCGAATGCGGTTCGTGAAGCTGTTGCGAGAAATCAGGCGGTTTACCTTTGTGCAGTCGGCGGTGCCGGTGCACTTGCTGCACGTTGTATCAAGGAAATGCAGGTCATTGCATTTGAGGATCTTGGATGTGAATCTGTAAAACGTCTGTATGTGGAGGATTTTCCGCTGGTCGTTGCAAACGACGCACAGGGCGGTGATCTTTTCTCAGACGGGAGAGCTGCATTTGCAGCGGAATAACATTGTTCCAATTATTTTGATGCGGAGGCTTGGATGCTGGAATTATCAAATGCTGAACTGGAAATGGCTTCTGACGAAGAATTGGCAGTGTATGCCAGAGAATCGGTGGATGCCGAAGCGGTTCTTTTGAAAAGGTATCTGAAACTTGTACGCTATCATGCCGGACAATATGCAGCTGCATGGGCGGATGCGGATGATCTGGCACAGGAGGGACTGATTGCATTGCTTCATGCGATTTCGAAATTCCATGAAGCAAGGGGAACCAACTTTTCGGCTTTTGCACAAACCTGTATTGTCAACCGTATGCGAAGCGTTGTCAGAAGAAACAGCAGTTGTGTATCACCGGTTGCAGACATCGTTCAGGTGATGGAAGAGCAGGGAGAGCTTGCGGATCATGAAACCCCCGAGAGTATCCTTCTGGAAAAAGAAAATTATGCTCACTGCCGAATGCAGGTGATGGCAATGCTGTCAGCGAGGGAGTGGGAGATTCTGCAGTGTGTTATGGCAGGTGCATCGTATGCACAGGCAGCGGAACAGCTCGGTGTCAGCTTGAAATCCGTGGATAATGCCATGCAGCGTGTACGCAGAAAAATGCGTGCAGTAAGAAGTACGGAGTACTTCGAATAGGATTCGTTTCCTGTCGAGTGACAGGTGCGATAGAGAGGGCTAGTAGCTTAAATAGAGCGTTGATTCATCAAAGGTGTCGGTTTCACTCCGTCCGTAGTCCGAAACAAATAACTTAAGTGAGGTAAACAATCATGTACGAAGACAAGACATTAACTTGCAAGGAATGCGGAGCGGAATTTGTATTTACTGCTGGTGAACAGGAATTCTATGCAGAAAAGGGCCTCGAGCATGAGCCCCAGAGATGCAAGAGCTGCCGCAGTGCAAGAAAGGGTGCACCGAAGGCTGCAAGAACAATGTACACAGCAACTTGTGCAGGTTGCGGCGGCGAAGCACGTGTACCGTTCCAGCCCAGCGAGGGTCGTGCGGTTTACTGCAGCGATTGCTTTGCAAAGATGAGAGAAGAATAATTCAGATCAATCGGAAAGCACAGCGATTTGCTGTGCTTTCTGCATGAACATTCGAGGAGGTTATGAAGATGGCATTTGAGGTAACAAAGGATACTGTGATCGGCGATATTCTGGATGCAGATTTTGAGGTTGCACCGTATTTTCTGGAAATGGGTATGCACTGTCTGGGATGCCCTTCCGCAAGAGGTGAAACGCTTGCACAGGCTTGTGCTGTGCATGGTGTGGATCCTGAGGAACTGGTTGCAAAGCTGCAGGCACATTTCGCCAACAAATAAACATGAACAGCAAAGGGACTGCGGCGATGCCGCAGCCCCATTTTGTAATAAGTGAGGGATTTTGTTTATGTTGAATCCAAGATTACTTGCCTGTGCTGCGTATGTCAGCGGAACAGCTGTCTGTGATGTCGGAACCGACCACGCATTGTTGGCGGTGCATCTGATCGAACAGGGAATTGCCAAACGGGTGATCGCCTCCGACATTGGGGAAGGTCCGCTTGCGGCAGCAGATCGCAACATTCGGAAACATGGGCTTTCTGATCAAATACAAACGATTCTTTCGGACGGACTTGACAATGTGCCTCCCGAGGGACTGACGGACATCGTCATTGCCGGAATGGGCGGTGAAACTATGGTGCATATTCTGGAAACCTGCCCATTTTCACTGGAGGGTATGAATCTGATTCTCCAGCCCATGTCTAAGGCGGATCTCCTGCGGAAGTGGCTGTATGAGCATGGTTTTGCAATCGAAAATGAAACTTGCGTGAAGGATGGAAAATTCCTGTATGCCGTTATGAAAGTGCAGTATACGGGAAGGGTGGAAAAACCCGATTGGGCATTGATCCGTCTTGGCAGGATGGATCTGTCCGATGAAAACTGCCGTGCTTATGCGGAGCGACAGTATGATGTGGTCTGTATGTCACGGGATGGCAGAATGAAAGCAGGTATGGATGCGTCAGAATTTGAGAATGCTGCGGCAGCAATTCAGGCTGCACTGGAAGGAGAGAACAAATGATAACCGTACAGGATATTTATCAGTATATGGACGAAATTGCCCCTTTTTCCGCACAGGAAAAATGGGACAATTCCGGACTGCTTGTGGGTGATGCCGCACAGCCGGCAGAGCGAGTTATGGTTGCTTTGGATATTACAAGGGAAGTTGTGGAAAAAGCAAAGCAGGAAGACTGCACACTGATTATATCGCATCATCCCGTGATTTTTTCTCCTTTGAGAACACTTGCAAAGACGAATCCCGTCTACTGGCTTGCGGCATATGATATTTCCGCAATTTGCAGCCATACCCCGATGGATATCGCACAGGGCGGTATCAACGATGTTCTTGTGGAACTGCTTGGTGAGCGGATCGCCTTTGCTGATGAGGTGCTGCCGCTGGATGCCGCAGGCTGCGGCAGAATCGTAACACTGCAAAATCCTATGTCAGCGTCGGAGCTTGCACAGATTGCAAAGGATGTGCTGCATTGTGAGATCGTCCGCTGCTCTGATCTTGGCGGATACGTGCGGAAGCTTGGTATATGCTCCGGTTCCGGTGCTTCCATGATTGAGGAAGTTGCGGGAAGCTGCGATGCACTTCTGACAGGCGACGTCAAGCATGATCGCTGGTATGCGGCACAGGAACAGGGCTTGCGTCTGATTGACTGCGGTCATTATCATACGGAGGTTGTGATGGTGAAAATGCTTGCGGAAAGGCTGCAAAGGCGTTTTCCGGAGCTGACGGTATTGGCATGGGAAGGCGGCGATCCGGTTGTCTATATCTGAGTGTATCTGGAATTGTCCGGTATGCGGAAACCCAATGTATGCCCGTGAAAAAAGCCTCTGCTGTGAGAATTCCCACAACTTTGACAGAGGAAGAAGCGGTTATGTACATTTGCTTTTATCCAACCGACAGAATGCAAAGCTACCTGGAGATAATCCCGATATGGTTCGTGCAAGACGTAATTTCCTCGGTAAGGGCTACTACGATCATCTGCTTGCGGCTCTCTGTCTGGCAGCAGAAAATCATCTTCCGCAGCATGGGGTGCTTCTGGATGCAGGCTGCGGAGAAGGGTATTATACAAAGGGAGTGCAGCAGCACATGGCTGCAATATCCCGCCCCTGTTCGTGTTATGGCGTGGATATTTCCAAAACTGCTGCGGACCTTGCCGCCCGTGCAGACAAGGTGACGGATTATGCGGTTGGAAGTGTGTTCCATTTACCGGTGCAGGATGAGAGCTGTGATATGGTGATGAGCGTTTTTGCACCGTATTGCGGCGAAGAATTTCGGCGTGTCCTCAAGCCGAACGGATGCCTTGTCATGGCAATTCCTGCGGCGAAGCATCTCTGGGAGCTGAAATGTGCGGTCTATGACAAGCCCTATGAGAATGCCGTCAAGGATTATGAGCTGGAGGGCTTTGTTTTTGCGGAGAAGCTGTGTGCCCACAAGTGTATTTCGCTGGGAAATGCACAGGATATTGCTGATTTATTCAGCATGACGCCATATGCCTACCGCACGGGCGAAAAGGAGCGTCAGCGTTTGGCGGCACTGGAAACGTTAACAACACAGACGGCTTTTGAAGTTTTGATTTATCATAAAGGATAGCAGGAGGAATCCCCATGGCATTTGACGGTGCATATTTATATGCGGTAAAACAGGAAATCGAAACACTTGTCGGTTCAAGAGCGGATAAGATTCATCAACCATCCCGTGATGAAATTGTCATTCATCTTCGGGGACGTGACGGTATGCAGAAACTCCTCATCAGTACAGCGGGCGACAGTGCCCGCATCCATCTGACGGAGGTTGCAATTGAGAATCCCGCTGTACCGCCCATGTTCTGTATGCTTCTGCGAAAGCATCTTGGCGGCGGCAAACTGCTTTCTGTGCGGCAGGATGGTCTGGAACGTATTCTGTTTCTGGATTTTGAGTGCGTAAATGAACTGGGCGACCGAGTGCAGCTGACTTTGGTGTGTGAGGTGATGGGCAGATATTCAAACTGTATTCTCACGGATGAAGCGGGCAAGATCATTGACAGTCTTAAGCGTAATGCCGATGTGACGAGGGAACGTGTGATTCTGCCGGGATTTCCCTATGAGATGCCGCACCGCAGCCGCCGTCTGAATTTTATGGATACCGATGATGATACGATTGTTTCAGCAATCCTGCTTGCTGCGGATATGCCGCTGGATAAGGCTCTGGTGCAGATCTTTGAAGGTGTATCCCCATTGCTTGCAAGGGAGTGGGCGTATTATGTGAGCAAGTCGGATACTGTCCGTACCCGTGACATGACGCAGAATCACAAGGAACGATTGCTGTTTGTATTGCATCGTACTGCGGAAATGCTGAACACCGGAAGCTGCAGCTTCAGCATTCTGCAAACGCCCGAGGGACAGCTCAAGGACTTCTGTTTCCTGCGGCCGGAACAGTATGGTGCATTGATGGTGGTGCGTCCGATGGTGAGTGCAAGTGCAGCACTGGACGAATTCTATGCCAAACGTGATCTTCATGCACGCATGAAGCAGCGAGCAAATGACCTGTTCCGCCTTGTGATGACAAGACTGGAGCGAGTCAGCCGAAAGCTTGCCAACCAGCGTGCGGAGCTGGCTCAAACGGATAAAATGGAGCAGAACAAGCTCTATGGCGATTTGCTTTCTGCCAATCTCTACCGCATTCGGAAAGGTGATGCTGCGGCAGTCGTGGAGAATTTCTATGATGAGAATTACGCTCAAATTTCCATTCCGCTGCAGGTAAATCTCACGCCTGCCCAGAATGCACAGCGGTACTATACCCTGTATCGCAAGGCGGCTACGGCAAAGGAGAAGCTTGCTGAGCAGATCGAGCAGGGAGAGCAGGAGATGGTATATCTGGAAAGCGTGTTTGATGTCCTCAGCCGTGCGGAGAGTGAAGCGGATCTTCTCCTGCTGCGAGAGGAACTGTATGAGCAGGGCTACAGCAAAAAGCGGAATATCAAGCAAAAGCCACCGAAACAGCAGCCCCCGATGGTATACCGTTCCGAGGATGGATTCATGATCCTTGTCGGCAGGAACAATCGTCAGAATGATCTGCTTACCACGAAACAGGCGGCTAAGCAGGATATCTGGCTGCATACACAGAACATTCCCGGTTCCCATGTCATTCTGGTGACGGACGGTGCAGAACCAAGTGAAATCGCCATCCGACAGGCGGCGGTGCTGGCTGCATATCACAGCAAGGCAAGGGATTCTGCACAGGTTCCCGTGGATTTCTGCAAGGTGAAATTTGTTAAGAAGCCCAACGGAGCGAAACCCGGTATGGTGATTTTTACAAATCAGCAGACCATCTATGTCAAGCCCGATGCATCGCTTTGTGAGAAGCTTGCACAGAAAGTGTAGTGGGAGGAGATACCATGAAACGTCTGGAGGAAGCATTTTTTCATCGTGATTGTCTGGAGGTTGCCCCCGACCTTGTCGGAAAAATACTGGTGCGTCGCCTTTCAGACGGCACGGAGCTTCGGGAACGCATCGCCGAAACCGAAGCGTATCGTGGTACGGAGGATCTGGCGTGTCATGCGTCAAAAGGCAGAACACCACGCACAGAAATGCTGTATCGGGAAAGCGGCGTAATCTATGTTTATCTCTGCTATGGAATGCATCATCTGATGAATGTCATTACAGGTGAGAAGGAACAGCCGCAGGGCGTTCTGTTCCGTGCAGGCGTGGTGCATGATGGTCCTGCAAAGCTTACAAAGTATCTGCAGGTGGATAAGCAGTTTAATGGCGGCAGTTTTCTGACCTGCGAGGAACTGTGGGTGGAGGACGACGGAACCCCCTGTACCTTTCATACGGATGTACGTGTCGGAATCGACTATGCCGGAGAGATATGGAAGAATAAACCGTGGCGTTATATTCTCGATTGATAAGAATCCCCCAAACTGTCATAGAAACGACAGTTTGGGGATTGTTGTCTATAGCAAATTGTAAAGGGCTTTGCATCGCATAGCGATGCAAAGCCCTGAATGTCGTCAGAAATGAAACGATCAGTCCTTGGAGTTTTCCATTTCAATGAACTGTTCGACTGTCATCATACCCTTGTTCAGCATAAAGAATCTGTCGTTGTACTTGTCGATGCTGTTGGAAGCGGCAGCAAGCATATATCTGAATACTTCCTTGCCCAGAATACTGTCCATAAATGCCTGTGTTGCTCTGAAACGGATCTCACCGTCGGACATATCATAGTCAAAAGCACCATTGATCAAACCATAGTTTGCAACTGCCACAGCAATTGCTGCATCAACCCTCTTATCCTCATTGATGTGGTACGGCATCGGGGACAGAAGCTGTACGATTTCACGATCAGCGTATACCAAGAACAGGATCTCCATCGGGAAGTCATCACCTCTGACAGTGCAGGAAATTACCAGATCCTCATCATGTCTTTCGTACTTGAAATCCATGTCGTCAAACATCTGACAGATGGTTTCGTATACGTTCTGTGCAGCTTTCATGTTTTTTTCTTCACTCATAATCAATGCCTCCAAATATAAATTTTAATAACTACTGATATCATCAGTGAGTTTTTCAGATAAAGCCGATGGTTTTGGATTTTTTCTGCATAATGTTCTGGAATTCCTTTTCAGAGGTTGCCAGACGGAAATCCTCAACAATCAATGACGTGCATTCCTTCTGTGCCATCTGGCAGCGAAGAACTGCCTTGCCCCATGTTCGTTCAAACAGATTGCGGACAAAGCGGGCGTTGCTGAATTCCTTTGCATTCATCAATTCATCGGAAAGACAATTGAAATACTCACGCACAGCCTCCTCAAAATCAGGTTGATAAGTAAAGCTTTTCTGCGTCATTCCCAAAAAGATCTGTGCAAGCTGTTCTCTGGAATAATTCGGAAAGTCGATCTGGTACGGCATACGGCTTTTCAGACCGACATTACCCGTCATCAGCTTTTCCATGTCATCCGGATATCCTGCCATAATTACCATCAGATCCGTGCGATGGTTTTCCATTTCGGCAACCAGCGTGTCAATGGCTTCTCTGCCATAATCCGCATTGCTTGATCCATCTGCACGATACAGCGAATACGCCTCGTCAATGAACAGTACCGAACCATATGCGTCCCTGCACATACTTGCCGTTTTGGGAGCTGTTTCGCCTACATAGCGTCCGCAGAAATCCCTGCCTGAATATTCAAAGAAATTGCCGTTTCGCAGAATTCCCTTTTCCTTCATGATCTTGCCAATAATTCTGGCAACCGTCGTTTTGCCCGTGCCGGGATTACCCACGAACCGCATATGTATACACGGCGAACCGAGCGATTCGTTCTGCAGGGAAGCTTCGATCTGAGCGATGATTTCTTCCACACGCTGACGAACGGATTCCATGCCGACAAGCTCACTGAGCATCTGCATACCGGTCTGATTCAGCCCGGAGTGATCGGCGATCAGATCCTTGATTTCATCCTTGCGGATGAGTGTATCATCATTACCGGAAAGTGCGTCATGCAGCTGCTTGAGGTAGATCATTTCCAGAATCACCTTGCGAACTGTGTTAATGCCGTAGAACCGACCATCATTCTTTTCTTCGGTGATTCTCTGCCGGAACACTTCCCAGGACTCCGTTTCCATCTGAAAGCCCAGTTCGGTCAGCAGAGCATTTGCACAAATGTCAAGCTCCTGCGAGTCAAAGGGAATAATGGAGAAATCCTTAACAAAGAGCTGGTCATTGAGATTGGTGTGAAGTTCAAGGAGGATGTTCTTTTCCACGAAAGGCACACGGAAGAAGACAATATTTTCACCGGCGTGCAGATCAATCGTTTTCAGGAAATCACGAAATTCCTTGTCATCAGTATTTGACATCCATTCGGAAATATCAATGCATACGATCTTGCCGCCGCTTGTTTTCTGGAAACAGGAAAGTGCAGCGGAAAACGGGGATTCCATCTGATTCCTTTTCTGCGGAGAAAGCAGTGAAACCTCAACGACTCTTTTCTTGGAATTGAATTCAAACAGTCCAAGTTCCGCAATCAACTCCGCAAACAGATGCAAATAGGTGGACAGCCCATAACCGTCATTCACGGAGACCAGATAGCTTCTATGGGTAAAGGCATCGAAAGTTCCATGTTTTTTGACATATGGTGCGATTCGAACGCATTCGGCAGCAATTTCCTTGAATTCGGATGCACCAACAAGGGCGTTGATCATTTCAATTGCAGACGATGTCTCGGAAGGGGCTGTGGAATTCTTTTTGGGTTTAACTGTTTGGGTGTCTTTGCTCATTAATTTCTCACTGGCGATGATTTCTTCCACGGATGGAATCTCTTCTGTCGGTGCATTCTCCTCTTCGGGTGCAGTGAAAACATCCAAAGAAAGCGTATAGACCGAAGCATCATCACTCAGATGATACATACTGGCAAGCATATCCTGAAGTTCTTTTTGCAAAGAAGCTTGCATTGCCATGTCGTCAGCGTCATCCGGAATGTCGATCACACCCGAACAATCAGTAAGGCTTGTATCAAGCTGGGTCACTTCGTATTTCTTTTTCAGTTCAAAAGTAAAACGATCAATGGGAAGGACCATATCTTCCCTTTTGGAAAGCACCCATGTGGGATTGAACGAGATGCTGAATGATATCTTTTTATCTGTATTCATGAAATACCCCTTTATGTTGTAGTATCTAATTGTTACCAAAATGCTAAAGTGCACATAACGACCTAAGAATATTATAGCAAATTTTGTGTAAAAAGTCAAGAAAATAATATATAATAAAGCCGGTAATTTTCATTACCGGCTTCAGTCTGTTGAAAAACCTTGTTAGGTTCAAAGGAAGAAGTCCTTTGGCGGGTTAGAGGGTACGCAGTACCCTCGTAATATTGTGATTAACCCTGCTTCAGCTCTGCTTTAACGGCCTCAAATTCATCTACGATTGCCTGTTCGGGCTTAGCCGTAACCAGGGAAACGATGATGATCGCAGCGAGTGCTGCAATGAATGCCGGCAGAAGCTCATAGATTGCCCAAATACCGCCAATGGGAGCGATGAGAAACTTCCATACGAATACCATGATGCCGCCAACAACCATACCTGCCAGAGCACCCCACTTGTTGGAACGCTTCCAGAACAGAGCACAGAGCATAACCGGACCGAATGTTGCACCAAAGCCTGCCCATGCAAAGGAAACGATGCGGAATACGGAGCTGTCCGGATTCCATGCGAGAATGATAGAAAGAACAGCAATGACGAATAATACCACTCTTGCAGAAATCATGGAACCCTTGTTGGAGAGCTTGATCTTGAATACGCCGTGCAGCAGATTTTCGGACATACTGGAGGATGCTGCGAGCAGCTGTGAATCGGATGTGGACATAGTGCAGGCGAGAATACCTGCGAAGATCAGACCTGCCGGAATTGCTGCCAGAGCACCGTGTTCGCTCATCAGTGTTGCCATCTTCATTACAACGGTTTCAGCTTCAGAGCTGCCAACCAGTGTGCCGATTGTACCGTTTGCAGAGAGTGCGTTGCCGATCATACCGATGAAAATTGCGATACCCATGGAGATTACAACCCAGACAGATGCAATTCTTCTGGAAGTCTTGATCTTTTCCTTGTCTTCAATCGCCATGAAACGCAGCAGGATGTGGGGCATACCGAAGTAACCAAGTCCCCATGCCAGTGTAGATGCGATGGGTAATGCACCATAGGGTGTGGATTCACCGCCATCAGGATTATGGAGAGCTGTGAAGGAGAGATAGTCCTTCAGTTCACCTGCATTTTCCATAACCGCACCTATGCCTCCGGCAGTAACGATACCGAATCCCAGCAGGATGATCAGAGCCAGCGTCATAACAATACTTTGAATCAGGTCAGTGGTAGAGGCTGCAAGGAATCCGCCGATACTGGTGTAAGCGATGATGATAACAGCACTGATGATCATAGCAGTATGATATTCCAGACCGAACAGTGTTCCGAAAAGTTTTCCGCAAGCGGAAAATCCGGATGCTGTGTAGGGAACGAAAAATACCAGAATGATGATCGCAGCAATACCCATGAGGATATTTTTGTTATCACGGTAGCGGTTGGAGAAGAAATCGGGAATGGTGATGGCGTTGCCGCATTTCTGAGTGTAAACACGCAGACGCTTTGCAACGATCAGCCAGTTGATATAGGTGCCGATGGCAAGACCGATTGCCGTCCATCCTGCTTCTGCACAGCCGGTCAGGTATGCAACACCTGGCAGACCCATGAGCAGCCAGCTGCTCATATCGGATGCTTCCGCACTCATTGCGGTAACGATGGGGCCAAGCTTGCGGCCGCCGAGGTAGAAGTCGTTGACATTTTTATTCTTGCGGGAATAAAAAATGCCGATCACGACCATCATCAACATATAGCCAATAATGGTCACAAGCATAATAATGAGATTTGATTCCATAAGATGTATGTATGAATTTTCTTAATTCATACGCCTCCTTTCATAATGTCTGGATCATGCACGAGCATGATCCGATTTTGGAATACCTAACTTTAATTATAACATAGAAATATACAAATTACAAGGGAATTATGAATTTTTTTAGGATTGCACATCCAGAAAATTGGTGCAATTTTTGTAAACTATTGACAAAAACAGGGCAATATAGTACAATAAAACTAAAATGAAGTATGTGCGGAATCCAAAACAGGGGGTGTTGATATGAAAATTGATAAACCGCAGGATTCACAGTGGTCGCAGCTTCGCAGTCTGTGGCAGGAGGCATTTTCGGATACGGATGCATTTCTGGATGGTTTCGGCGAAACCGCATTCAGTGCCGATCGTTGTCGTATTGCGACTGTTGACGGGCGGATTGCGGCAGCATTGTACTGGTTTGAATGCTGTTATCTTGGGAAACGGCTGGCATATCTGTATGCCGTGGCGACAGGCAAGGAATACCGTGGGCAGGGGATATGTCACAGATTGATGGAGGATACCCATCGTCATCTGAAACAGCTCGGCTATGCGGGAGCGATTCTCGTGCCCGGCAGTGAATCACTGTTTGCATTCTATGAACGTATGGGATACCGAAAGTGCACTAATATCCGTGAAATCCGCTGTACTGCGTCCGATGCGGCGGTTTGGGTTGAAAGAATCAACAAAGCGGAGTATGCAAAGCTTCGGCGTCAGCTGCTGCCGAAAAATGCCGTGGTACAGGAAGCGGAGAATCTGGATTTTCTGGAAACCCATTCTGCGTTCTACAAAGGGAAAGACTTTGTGCTGGCAGCTTTTGGGGAGGGAAATACCCTTATCGGCGTGGAGCTGCTGGGCAATGCAAAAACAGCCCCCGGAATTGTAAATGCACTTGGATTTGAGAGGGGAATGTTCCGCACCTGCGGCGGGGACAAGCCTTTTGCTATGTACTTCTCTTTGGACGGAAGCAAACTTCCCCCGCCTGCATATTTCGGAATTGCGTATGATCTGTAGGCGTATTTGCACCGGTTATCATCAAAAATTGAATCTTATGCTTCATTTTTGATCATAAGGTAGACTAATGAGCAATTTAGTGGATGAATCTGAGGCTGATTTTATCCATAATCCATTCGGATTATCCACTAAATAATAATATTATGTGTTGTTTCTCCTTGTAAACTATGATATGATAATAGTATAAATCGTTCCGAAAGTTGTAAAAACGGATTTCTTGCAATGCTGCGTTCTTTATTGCTCGGACGGATTATGTGGCTGAATGACAAACAGGTGGACAGAATGGCATAATGTGGATAGAAGCTTTATGCTGCTGCGTACACATAAGAAGGAGGAATTTTCATATGGGACGAAAACAAATTTTATCGGGTATGCTCGCAATCATGTGCTGTGTCGGGATGCTGAGCATGATGCCGTATGGCAGCGTGAAAACAAATGCATACGACGTAAGCAGTGAGGTTGTCGGCGATGCTTTGAGACGAAATGCAAGCAGCAACGGACAACAGTTTAGTAAGGGAGATATGGATGGCAGCGGCACAATCACCGCATTTGACCTTGTCTTGGCAAAGAAAGGAATTGCAAGCGGGTTTTCTTCGGAAATCATGAAAAACGCAGCGGATATCGATGAGAACGGATCGGTAGAGGTTGTGGATGTTGTTCAGCTTATGCAATTTATTATGGCGAGGAGTGACAAATTCACGGTTGTCGAACACCCCACTGAGCCACCTGAAACTTCCGTTGATCCTGCAAAATATATGGAAAGTGTAAGACAGACTATGACAAATTCAGTACCGGCAACTGCGACCGCATCAAATTCCTATGGTAAACTTGAGGCGATCACCTATTATTCCAAGAAAGCTGAAAAGAACAAGCAGGCGAATGTTCTGCTTCCCGAAGGCTATCATCCGAACGAAAAATACCCCGTCCTGTACGTGAATCACGGCATCTTCGGCGATCAGAATTCCATGCTTGACGGTTCTATGAAGATCAGAGATATGGCAGGTAACCTCGCAAACAGCGGTGAAGCGAAGAAGATGATCATTGTCTTTACATCCATGTTCACAAGCAAGACGCTGAATCAGTGTACAGGCTTCACGGTAGAAAATACAATGGCATATGATGATTTTCTCTACGACCTGACAGAGAGCCTGATGCCGTATATCGAGAGTAATTATTCCGTAGCAACCGGCAGAGAGAATACAGCGATCACAGGATTCTCCATGGGCGGCAGAGAGGCACTTTACATTGGCGTTTCCAGACCGGATGTGTTCGGATATATTGGTGCTGCGTGCCCTGCTCCCGGTGTAACGCCCGGAAAGGACAGTTTCATGGAGCATCCGGGAAATATGCAGGAAAGTGAATTCAAGATCAAGGATTCCCGTTACAATCCGTATGTGTTCATGATTACGGGCGGTACGAATGACTTCGTTGTCGGTACATTCCCGCAGAGCTACCACAATATCCTGACAACGAATGGATGCGACCATATCTGGCAGGAGATCCAGGGCGGCGGACATGATGCAAGCTGTGTTGTACCGCATATGTATAATTTCCTGAGATCTGTCTTTAAAGCAAGTTAAGCGAAATATATAACACACAACGCCTGAGAAGCAAAATTCTTCTCAGGCGTATTTCTGCCAAAGAAACAGCCCACCTTTCGGTGGGCTGTTTTTGATGTGAGGATGCGGAATTAGGAAGCAAACTGATAGGAATCAACTTCCATTTCGCCGCTGAAGATGAAGTATACATCCGCTGTGCCTGCAAGGCCGCTTACGGGAGCAACAACATCTACAAACTGACCGCCGGTTGCGGGAACTTCAACGTAACCTACAACAGTACCGTTTTCAGAACCTGTGCAGATCTTAACGGCTGCACCGTTCTTGGAGGATACGCTCATTGTGATGGACTTCGCACCATCGTAGAAGTCTGCACCTGCAATACTGATCCAGTCACCCTTTTGGATGTTAGTAACGATGGTATCACCGAGGTTACGAACGCCTGTGCCTGCCTGACGATAGATTGTTTCAGCCGGAATCTTCTCATAGGGATTGAGCTTCTTGAGCTGTGCAACACCCTTCATGGTACCGATAACGCTGTTGATCTTGCCGTTGGTCAGTGTCAGTTCGTTAACATGAGTACTACGATAGTTCAGAGCAATGCCCATTGCCTTTTCTACAGAACGAGCATGGTAGAACAGGTAGTTCTTGTTGTTGAGTGTAACAATAGTGTGGTGGTTGTTACCGCCGCCGCCAAAGTCAGCACCGAAGCTGGACGGATTCTTGAAGATAACGCCCTGATAGGTGTACGGACCCATCGGATTGTTACTTGTCATGTAAGCGATTTCACCACTGCCCAGACCGAGGTTGTTGCCGCCGGTGCTGAAGTTTGTGCAGTAGTTGTAATAATAAGTGTTGCCGAACTTGTTGATACCGGAGTCCTCAAACAGGTACGGTGCGTCGATTGCTGCAGGAGT
>JAZNUR010000125.1:0-18478 GCA_045592405.1 Oscillospiraceae bacterium | reverse complement strand
CCTCTGTGGGGCTTTCGCCCCACTCCCCATTTTGAGGTTTTCAATAGACTGACCCATCCTCGCAAAGAGGATGGGCTTAATTTTTATCTATCATTTCTCCTGATCATGACTGCGGATTGCGTCCCGCAAGAATGTCCGTTACCGCATATTTCTCGCATTCATGTCGTTTCGGACGTCCCATAAGATTCCCCATGGAGAAATCCGCACTTCCCTTTTCAAACAGGAGTCTGTACAGTTCCTCGGTAATGGGCATTGTCACACCCAGTTTCTTCGCCAGTCCGTGTGCGACCTCACAGCAGTGATAGCCCTCCACAGTGCCAACCTGACGAACCGCTTCCTCGGGGCTTTCACCCTGTCCGATGAGGATACCGGCTCTGCGGTTGCGGCTGTGCATACTGGTGCAGGTCACGATCAAGTCGCCGATGCCTGTAAGCCCCGCAAAGGTTTCCACCCTTGCACCCACGGCTACACCAAGTGCAGTGATCTCATGTATGCCTCTGGTCATGAGGGCTGCCTTTGTATTGTCACCAAATCCCAGACCATCGCTGACGCCTGCCGCCAGTGCAATGATATTCTTCATCGCACCGCCAATTTCACAGCCAACCACGTCCGTATTCACATACAGACGCAGATTTGCAGCGGTAAAAATATCCTGAATATATTCTGCGTACTTCACATCCTCACTTGCAACGGCAACCGTTGTCGGAATCCCCCTTGCAAGCTCCTCGGCATGGGAAGGCCCTGTCAGCACGACAATGGGATTCTGCGGAAATTCTTCCGTCAGCACCTCGCTCATTCGCTTATAGGTGCCCGCCTCCAGACCTTTGGAGGTATTGACAACCACCGTCTGCGGCTGCATATAGGGTGCTGCCTCCTGTGCCACTGAACGGGTAAACTGCGAGGGAACGCCCACCAGTACCACATCCCTGCCGCTGACAGCAGAAATATCCGTTGTCAAGTCGATTTCCTTTGGGATCTTCACACCTTTCAGCTTTACCGCAAGCTCACCCGTGCTGCGGATCTCGTCGATCTCCTGCTGGAATTTCGACCATACCGTCACCTGATGTCCCATACTGTGACACATGATTGCAAGGGCAAGACCAAAGCCGCCCGAACCAAGAATGGTAATGTTTGCCATAGCTGTTCTCCTTTACTGCAATACCGTTATCGGTGTTGTCCTACCAGTTAGTCACTGAAATCCGTAATTCATTACATGGAATTATGCACAAATTTGCGGACGGATTCCCGTCATATTGCCATGATCAGTCAGCCTCCCTTTGGAAGCGGATACGCACATGATTACTGCAAATGCCCCGATCGGTACGGGGTAATATGGGATTATTCCGTCTTGTCTTTCTTCTTACCAAACTTATTCTCCGTACCCGCCCGCAGACGCTGAATGTTGGTACGGTGCATCCAGATGATGATCGACGCCATTACCGCTGTCATCGCACCATGCAGCACAAGCCGCCATGTGTCATATCCCTCCCAGCGGATATACTGGGAAATGACTGTAACAAACGGTGCACACGCCGTTGCAATGATGGACGAAAGGCTAACATACTTTGAAATGATCAGAATGATCGCAAAAATACCGATCAGGATGCAGAACACTCTCCAGTCAAGCACCAGAAACACGGACACGCCCACAAGCACGCCCTTTCCGCCCTTAAACCCATAATACAGCGGAAACACATGGCCAATGATGGCAAACATTCCTGCCACATAGCCGATGAAGTACATATCATAATCCGGCCCCATGACAAGCTGAGCCAGAAGATCACGGCTCAGAAGTACCGCAACCACGCCTTTTCCAAGATCTCCGATGAGCGTCAGTGCCGCACAGCCCTTGCCGAAGCACCGCAGGGTATTGGTCAGTCCGGCATTGCCGCTGCCGAATTTACGGACATCCTCATGCTTGAGCAGCCGCACGACCGTGATGGCGGAATTGATACTGCCCATCAGGTAACCGATCGCAGCAGCAGCCAGAATTACCAGTATAAATTTTACTACCATACAAACCTCCGTTATGCGTCGTTGCGGTTTCTCTCACGGATGATGAAACGCACGGGCGTTCCCTCCAGTCCGAATGTGGTACGGATCTGATTCTCGATATATCTCTGATAGGAGAAGTGGAACAGATCTGCACGATTGACAAACATAACAAACGTCGGAGGCTTAGTGGATGCCTGCGTCATATAATAGATTTTCAGGCGTCTGCCCTTGTCAGACGGGGGCTGCACCCTTGCAGTTGCATACGCCAGCACATCATTGAGCATACCCGTGCTGATACGCATACTGTTCTGGTCATTGACAAATTTGATCATCTCAAAAAGCTTTTCCACACGCTGTCCCGTTTTGGCGGAAATGAAAATAAACGGCACATACGCCATAAAACTGAAATCCTGCTCCAGCTTTTTGCGGTATTCCTGCATGGTCTTATCAGTCTTCTCAACCGCATCCCACTTGTTGACTGCAACGATGCACGCCTTGCCCTGTTCGTGGGCATAGCCTGCAACCTTGGAATCCTGCTCGGTAAAGCCCGTGGTGGCGTCGATCATGATTACACAGACATCCGCTCTGTCCACTGCCATATACGCACGCAGCACGCTGAAATGCTCCACACGCTCAGTAATTTTGGACTTTTTGCGGATTCCGGCGGTGTCGATAAACACAAACTTGCCTTCCTCACGCTCAATGACAGTATCCGTTGCATCACGGGTCGTGCCTGCAATGTCGGATACGATCACACGCTCCTCACCGGCAATGCGGTTGATGAGCGAGGATTTGCCTGCATTCGGCTTGCCGATGACTGCCACACGGATATCCTCCTCGGCATATTCATCCGCATCATCCGCCGGAAAATGAGAAATCACCTCGTCAAGCATATCGCCCGTTCCGTGACCATGCACGGAAGAAACCGGAAACGGATCGCCCAGACCGAGATTGTAAAATTCATAAACCTCCATAGGAGTCTCGCCCAGATTATCGCACTTATTCACACAGAGAACTATGGGCTTGCCGCTTTTCATCAGCATATCTGCCACGGCATAATCGTTTGCCGTCACGCCGCTGCGGACATCGGTAACAAATACGATCACATCCGCATGGTCAATGGCAAGCTCCGCCTGCTGCCGCATGAGGGTAAGCATTTTGTCATCCTCTTTCGGCTCAATACCACCCGTATCCACAACCATGAACTTGCGGTTACGCCATTCGCACTTGGAATATATACGGTCACGGGTTACTCCGGGAGTATCCTCCACGATGGACAGCCGCTGTCCGATGAGTTTATTAAACAGTGTGGATTTTCCCACATTCGGTCTGCCGACCACTGCTACTACGGGTAATGCCATAGTTATCTCCTCCTTTAATTCGGAATACATATCCATGTCCAGCAGAGAACGCAGGAAATAGTTTCGCTGAATACAGATATTCATTGCAATTTAATAGACGATGCCTAAGATCGCATCCAACAGCTCATAACCGTCATTCGGCACAAGCCGGATCTTTACGCCAAGGGCATCTTCCACATCTCCGATCGTCACATCATCAAGGAACACATCGCTGTCACGCCGAATCATGCTTGACGACAGCAGCAGTTCATCTCCCAGAGGCTTGTCCTTGAGCTGTGCGATCAGATCCTGCCCTGTGATCAGTCCCGTTACGGTAATGCTCTCTCCGAAGAAATCGTTGCGGATGGGATACACATGGCTGGAAAGTCCCTTCCATTTTTGCTCTGCCTGCGAAAGCAGCTCTTTCAGAAATGCATATGCAGAGCATCCGGTTGCAATGGACACCGTTCTCGGCAGATTCTCCGACTCTGCATCCTCCATTGCCGCATGGAATTCGTCACTGAGTGAACGGAGCATTCCCACACCATTTTCATACTGGGAATAATCCTCATAATACGCCCCTTCCGGAATTTCACGCTCTGCAAGCAGGAAGAATTCATCCGATGGGAACACCGTTCGGGTTCCGTATTCTTCTAAAAATTTCGCCTGAAACTCTGAAATCAGATCAAGTGCCGCCGCTGCCGACGCCTTATCAAATGGCGTAAGCGGATACAGCCCCTCACGGTATTTGGACAGACCGACGGGGACGACCGCAACACTCTGGAGATTGGGGAGCATTCTCCCCAGATCCGTCAGCGTCCGACGAAGCTCCTCACCATCATTGAGCGTGGGGCAGAGCACGATCTGGCAGTTGAGCCTGATGCCTGCCTGTGCCATCTGCCAAAGGTAATCCAATTTCTCTCCCGCAAAGCGGTTGTTCATCATTCTGCAACGCAGCTCGGGATTTGTCGTATGCACAGAAACATTGATATTCAGCTTCATGCGGATGATACGGTCAATGTCCTCCTGCGTCATATTGGTGAGGGTGACATAATTTCCCTGCAAGAACGAAAGTCTTGCGTCATCATCCTTGAAATACAGCGTTTCACGCATACCGGGGGGCATCTGATCAATAAAACAGAACACGCATTGATTACGGCAGTGCATTTTCTGATCCATCAGGTAGCTTTCAAAGGAAAGCCCAAGATCGTCATATTCATCCTTCAGGATCTCACAAGCATACTGTTCCCCGTTTCGTTCCAGAATCAGATGCAGCTGTGTTTCCGCTGCATAGAACATATAATCCAGCACATCACGCACCCCGTGACCATTCATGCTGACCAGAACATCGCCGTCCGCAATGCCTGCTCTGTCCGCAGGGGAATTTGGAATAACCCCTGTTATCGTAACCATCTGCCCACCTCCTTTGCTTTTGGGCTTGCACAGCCCGCAAATCAACCGACCCACATAAAAACGGAGAGAAGTTTTCCGCCTCTCTCCGTCCGCCTTATGTTGACACTTATTCAGCATCCATCTTCAGAACTTCTACACCCTTGTAGAAACCGCAGTTCTTGCAAACCTTGTGCGGAGCCTTCAGCTCGCCACAGTGGTCGCACTTGCACATTGCAGGAGCTTCCAGCTTCCATACAGCACTGCGTCTCTTGTTCTTTCTTGCCTTGGACGTTTTTCTCTTCGGTACAGCCATTTTGGCACCTCCTTACAGCCGATTCACATCGGTTATTCACTCATACAATCACAATCTGTCTCATTTCTGTCGCAACCGCATTTCGGGCACAAACCCTTGCAGTCCGGCTTGCAAAGCAGCTTGGACGGCAGTTCCAACAGCAAATCGGAAATTGCAATTTCTGCTGTATCTATGCTCTCTGCCCTTGCGACAATGTAGCTATCATCTTCATCCTCCGAATGCAGCTCACGGACAACCGTGTGCACAGCGTCGAATGAAAAATCCTGCACTGTTTCCTTCAGGCAGCGGTCGCACGTAACAAGCAGGGAAAAAGCAATATGCATCGTCAATGTTACAACACCGGCACGGTTTGCAATCTCTCCCTCCACCGTTACAGGTGTCGAGAATACATAACCATGCACCTGAGCCAGACGTTCCTCGGGAACGGCAAATACCACTTCTTTCGAAGTTCCGGGAATGTTCAGCACGTTTTTGATATTCATCAGCATAACATATTCCTCGTTCTTTAGAGCATCACAAACTTTATTATATCGAAAAACCGCCAGTTTGTCAAGCCCTTTTGCTAAAAAATCAGAAAAATACACGAAAACCGGCAGCGGAAAGCCGCCGGTTTCAGATATTTCCCAGAGATTAGAGATACTTTGTAACAGATTCCGGCAGTTCGTCGTTATTTGCAGAAACCGTGAAAGTAACCAGTGTGTCCTTGCCTGTCAGCTTGTCGAGCTTTGCAAACATTGCACCCAGTGCATCAAAATCAGCACCGCCGATCTTCAGGATACCATCAATGAAGATCTCCTTGATGTCATAATTGCCAGCCAGCATACCAGCGATAAAGCCGTAGAAATTCTCATAGCCAGAAATATCAAACTGCTCAACGCCTACCCAGCGAACCTTGTAGCTGATGGAACGACGCAGTGTTTCGCCCTTCTCTACGCATACGAGACAGCCGTTTGTTTCTGCTACTGCTGCATTGATCTTTTCGATGAGGATCTTGGTCTTGCCAGTACCCTTTCTTCCGGTAATCAGTTGAATCATAAGTAAAACTCCTTCCAATGCCTTACGGCATATTCTTGCATTATGTTTTATATCACTGCCGACAAGCACGGAGCCGTCCGCAGTATTTAACGTTTGTTTCAGCGTTTAGCCGTTCAGCTTTGCTTCCAGTGCAGCCTTCGCACCCTCATATCCGGGCTTGCCGAGCAGGGCAAACATATTTGCCTTGTAGCTCTCAACGCCGGGCTGGTTAAAGGGATTCACGCCCAGAACATAGCCGGAAACAGCACAAGCCTTCTCAAAGAAGTAGATCAGGTAGCCCAGACTCTCCTCCGTGGTATCATCCAGTTCAATGATGATATTCGGAACGCCGCCCTCTGTGTGTGCCAGAATCGTACCCTCCAGAGCCTTGCGGTTAACAACGGACATATTCTGGTTTGTCAGGAAGTTCAGACCATCCAGATTCTCAGCGTCGTCTTCCAGATAGAAATCCTGCTTGGGAGTCTTGATATCCACAACAGTTTCAAACATCAGGCGTGTGCCCTCCTGAATGTACTGTCCCATGGAGTGCAGATCGGTGGAGAATACTACGGATGCCGGGAAAATACCCTTATTATCCTTACCCTCGCTCTCGCCGAACAGCTGCTTGTACCACTCGGACATCATTGCAAAGCTCGGATCATAGGAAACGAGCAGCTCAGTGGACTTGCCCTTTCTGTAAAGAATGTTACGCAGAGCTGCATACTTGTAGCAGTCATTCTCCTCGAAATCAGCCTCGTATGCCTTCTGTGCCTTTGCTGCACCCTCCATCAGCTTGTCGATATCACAGCCGGCAGCTGCGATCGGAAGCAGACCAACTGCCGTCAGAACGGAGAATCTACCGCCAACATCGTCCGGAACGACAAATGTTTCGTAGCCCTCGGTATCGGACAGTTCCTTCAGTGTGCCCTTAGCCTTATCAGTTGTAGCAAAGATACGATCCTTTGCACCTTCCTTGCCGTACTTGTCCTCAACAAGCTTCTTGAATACACGGAATGCCAGTGCCGGCTCAGTCGTTGTACCGGACTTGGAAATTACGTTCACGGAGATATCCTTGCCCTCGCAAATGGAGAGAACTTCATTGAGGTATGTAGGATTGATGTTGTTGCCCACATAGTAAATGTCGGGCGTTTCCTTCTTCATGTTGTTGTAGAAGGGGGATTTGAGCAGTTCGATCGCAGCTCTTGCACCGAGGTAGGATCCGCCGATACCGATTACGATCAGAATATCGGAATTGCTCTGGATCTTCTTTGCCGCAGCCTTAATGCGAGCGAACTCTTCCTTATCATAATTGGTGGGCAGATCCAGCCAGCCAAGGAAATCGCTGCCAAGACCGGTTTTATCATGCAGCGTCTTTGCTGCAGTCATAACCTGATCCTTAATGCCGGTCATCTCGTCCTTTCCGACGAAGCCCTCCAGGTATTTTGTGTTCAGTTTCAAAGCCATAGAATACGCCTCCAAAAAATCTTATGATACATTATCTATTATACTTGAAAATCAAAAATATTGCAATACCCTGACGAACACTTCGGGTAACATTGTGAAAACAAAACAATTTTTATCTTTGTTTTTTGTGAAATACAACAAAGTTTCCGATGCAAAGATCTCCCGCTTTCTGTTTGACGGACGGGCAGCATATTTTGTAGCAGGAGGTGCAATATGAAACAAATTGCGATATTTTTGTGCATCATACTGCTTGGCAGTCTGCTGCACGGTTTTCCCGTTCATGCGATGGAGGGCAGTGCTGCCATACTGCTGACCGAGGCACGCACGGGGAATATTCTGACACAGGAAAATGCGGACGAAATACTTCCGGTTGGTTCGCTCGCCAAGCTCATGACGGCACTGCTGACAGCGAGAGCCATTGAAAATGGCGAGATTTCCACAGAAACCGTCCTCGCCGCCGGCGATGCCGTGAGCGGCACAAAGGGGGCTGTCATCTGGCTGGAGGCAGGCGACAAGATTACAGTGGATGAACTTCTCATGGGACTGCTTGCAGGCAATGCCAACGATGCGGCAGCGGTGCTTGCGGTGCGGATTTCAGGCAGCATCCCGTCCTTTGTAGGCGACATGAACGCTGCCGCTTTTGATCTCGGAATGCGGAACACCCATTTCACATCACCGCAAGGCTATGATGATCCGATGGCATACAGTACGGCTCGTGACATGGGAAAGCTTGCGTGTGCGGTACTGAAATACGACGTGCTCACGCCCTATCTGACCACATGGCGGACATTTATTCGTGACGAAACAGTGGAGATTGTCAACGAAAACACCCTCACCCGAACGATGGAAGGCTGCAGGGGGCTGAAGGCGGGACATTCCGATGATGCCGGGCAGTTTGTGATTGCCGCCTGCGAACGTGACGGCATGATCTGCGTGGCAGTGGTGCTGGGCTGCGAGGATAAGGACGACCGTCTTGCAATTGCAAGACGGGTGCTGAATTCGGCTTTTCAGAACTATAAAATCACGACGCCCGCACTTTCGGAGGAATTTCTCATGCCGCTGAAAATCAAGGGCGGCACAGAATCCGCCGTTCTGCTGCAATTATCCGCAATACCGGAGCTGACTGTGCCGGCGGATGCAGAAGAACTGGAAACGGTGCTCGTTCTGCCGGATTATGTGCAGGCACCCCTTTCTGCCGGACAACAGGTGGGAACGGTGTACTTCTACCACGGGGATACCCTGCTGTGCAGCACGGCACTCCTTGCTGAAACGGATGTACCGCAGATTTCCGTTATGTATGCACTCAAAAAGGTGCTGCGGTTTCTGGTCACCTGACACAAAAATAAAGAGGACTGCGTGTGCAGTCCTCTTTTTTGCAAAACATCATAGGGTTGGGTGGCAGAGCTGTTATTTTACAATGTACTTGTCAATTGCAGCGAACAGCTCTTCTGCGTCATCTGTGTGTGCACGCAGTTCAATCGGCTTGGACAGATCAAGACTGAAGATGCCCATAATAGACTTTGCATCAATGGCATATCTGCCGGAAACGAGGTCAATGTCAAAATTGAAAAGAAGCACGGTATTTACAAAATTCTTGACATCGTCGATCGCCTTCAAAGCTACTGTTGTTGTTGTCATAAAGTACCTCCTAGCCGTTTGTATTTTTTCCTTGTGTACAGCTTTTTCCGCTGTGACTATAGCATACCATGAAAGCCCATAAAAGTCAAGGGGCTTGCAAAATTTTCAGCATTTTAGTATAATAGAAGGGAAAGCGATTTATCTTTTTTATACATGATTTCCATGACAGGTTACAAAACACCTGCAGATAGTTACAAAACCCCTATATTATGTAATAAATCGACATGATTTGTTTTATTTTTACGGAGTGATCACGATGAAAGTTTATTTACAGAATTTCGGCTGCAAGGTCAACGCCATTGAGACCGAAGGCATTGCCGCCCTGCTGTGTCAGCACGGCTGGACGGTATGCAATACGCCGCAGGATGCCGATGCGATCCTACTCAATTCCTGCACGGTGACAGCTTCCGGCGATCACCGTATGCTGAAAGCACTGCGGAAATTCCGAAGCTCCTGTCCCGATGCCGCTATCGTACTGACGGGCTGCTATGTGCAGGCTTTTCCCGAGGATGCCGCCGCACTGCCCGAAGCCGATATTCTCATCGGCACGAAAGAACGCACGAAGATTCCTGCACTTCTGGAAAAATTCCTGCAAAGCCGCTGTGCCTGCCGTGAAATTTCCGAATACGGCTCAAACGACGACTTTGAAATCCTGCCGCAGGGTGCGGATGCGGGACATACAAGGGCATTTCTCAAGATACAGGATGGCTGCAACCGTTTCTGCTCCTACTGCATCATCCCCTACGCTCGTGGGCGATGCCGTTCACGGGAGCTTGCAGATATTGCCGAACAGGCGAAGCTCCTCCTATCACAGGGGTATCGGGAAATCGTTCTGTGCGGCATCAATCTTGCTTGCTATGCGGATAAAAACGGCATGAATATTGCGGACGCAGTTGATGCCTGTGCTGCCGCAGGATTTCAGAGAGTGCGGCTCGGTTCGCTCGAACCCGATGGGCTGACCGATGAGATTCTCACACGGCTTGCGGAAAATCCGGCATTCTGTCCGCAGTTCCATATCTCCCTGCAAAGCGGCTGTGACAGGACGCTGCGTGCCATGCACCGCCACTACACCTGTGCGGAATATGCCGCACTGCTTGCGAAAATCCGATCGCTCTTTCCTGCCTGTGCCGTAACTACGGACATTATGACGGGATTTCCGGGAGAAACGGAGGAAGATTTTTCACAGACGCTTGCTTTTGCCGAGAAAATGGCATTTGCAAAAATCCATATTTTCCGCTATTCCAGACGCCACGGAACTGTGGCTGACCGCATGGAGGGACAGGTGGCGGAATCCGTCAAAAAAGAACGTGCCGACAGACTTTCCGCACTGGAAAAGCAGCTGCATGAGAATTTCCTGCGAAGCCGCATCGGTGAAACCGTTTCCGTCCTGTTTGAACGGGAAAAGGATGCGGAGCATCACATTGGCCATGCGGCGGATTATACAGCTGTCAGCGTGCCTGCGGATGCATCGGACGAAAGTCTGCGTAACCGCATCTTCTCCGTCAGGATCATCGGAACGGACGGTGAACGGCTATGCGGAGAGATCATCGGGTAAACAGGGACTTGTATTTTACGCCGAAATATGCTATAATAAAATAGAATTCAAAAACGGAGGAAATTCACATGGATCAGTACGCTGAACAGCTTGTCAGAAAAATCAACAACTCACAGGATGATCTGAAAAAGATTCTCCTGATCGTCGTATCCGCACTGCTCACTCTCGGCACGCTTTTTGTTGCCATTTTTATTGCCCCGATCGCAGTGGTTCTGCCCGTCGGCATTATCTATTTTGCCATCTATCTGTTCAAGCTTCTGAAGGTGGAGTATGAATATTCCTGCACCAACGGCACGCTGGACATTGACAAGATCCTCGGTCAGACCAAACGTGTGGAAATGTTAAGCATTGCGGTTTCCGCATTTACCGCCTACGGAAAGGTCGGAGAATGCGAAGAATCCGACGGGGAGCTTACCACCTATTCCGCAGTCGGCGAATCCCTGATGGGAAGCGATACAGCCGAAAACTATTATGCGGAATTCGATCACCCCGAAAACGGCAAATGCTGCCTCTATTTCACCCCCGATGAACGTATGCGTGGGGCGATCGAACCGTTTTTGCCAAGAACACTGCGTAAACGCAGCCGATAATCATCCCAATGTTCTTTCATTCCGCAGCGGAATGAAAGAACATCTTTCTATCTGCAAAGGAGGATTTCCCCATGCTTGTTACCCCAAAACAAATGCAGACACTCGAACAATACACTGACGCTCACGGCATTTCCTACGCCGAAATGATGGATCGTGCAGGAAAGGCACTGGCGGATTGTATTCCGCAACTGGCACCACGGGCACATTCCGTTCTGTTTCTTGCGGGAACGGGAAACAACGGCGGTGACTGCTATGTTGCCGCCGCACAGCTGCATCGCACGGGAATGCACGTGCGGGTGCTTGCACCGTTCGGTGCACCCAAAACCGAAATTTCCCGCAACGCCGCCGAAAACGCAAAGCTTGCCGGTGTACCCGTTCTGTCCGCAGCAGACGATTTTTTGGAAACCGCCGATGTCATCGTGGATGGTCTGTTCGGAACGGGATTCCGTGGAGAACTGCCCGAAGAAGCCGCTGCACTTCTTTCGTCCCGTGACGGACAGCTTCGCATTGCGGTGGACATTCCCAGCGGCGGCAGCGGTCTGACAGGGAGTGTCAGCTGCGGAACATTCCGTGCACACGCAACCGTCACTTTCGGTGCAGTCAAGCTTGGCATGACGCAGTACCCCCTGAGAGATTACTGCGGCAGCATAAAATGCGTCGATATCGGTATTCCGCCCACTGCCTTTTCCGCTTTGCAGCCACCTGCTGCAAGGCTTCTGACGCTTGAAGCCATGCGTTCCCTCCTGCCGTCCATAAAGTCCGATGCACACAAGAACAGCCGTGGGCATCTGATGACTGTCGCAGGCAGCGTGCGAATGCGTGGAGCCTGTGTATTGGCGGCGAGTGCTGCCATGCGAAGCGGCTGCGGACTCCAGACAACGGCAAGCACCGAACCCGCACTACAGGCACTTTGTACACGAATGCCGGAGGTCATGTGTCTGCCGCTCATGACGGACAATGCAGGATTTCTGCTGGATGCGGAAAATCACAGTGCACTTGCAGAGGCACTGCACAGCAAGGATGCACTGCTCATCGGCTGCGGTATGGATGTAACGGAAAACACCGTAAATCTGACAAAATTCTTGTTGAATCAGAGCGATTGTCCGGTTATTCTGGATGCGGATGGTCTGAATTGCCTGACAGGCTGCATAGAATGGATACCGAAGGGACGAACCATTCTGACACCCCATCCCGGCGAAGCGGCAAGGCTGCTGGGTATGACCACATCGCAGGTGCAGGCGGATCGTCCGGCGGCAGCACGCCTGCTTGCGGAGAAAACAGGCGGAATTGCAGTGCTCAAAGGGGCGGGCACGATCATCACAGACGGCGTGAGGATGGCTGTGTGCACGTTCGGAAACGAGGGCATGGCAAGAGCCGGCAGCGGTGATGTGCTGGCAGGTATCACTGCATCGCTTGCGGCACAGGGAATGCCGCTGTACGAGGCTGCCTGTGCGGCTGTCACGCTCCATGCGTGTGCGGGGGACGCCGCAGCAAAACGGCTTCCGGCACGGTATATGCTGCCGCAGGACTTGATTGAAGCTTTGAAAGAAGTGCTGTAATTCCGAAGTATTTCGGAATCCTGCAGAAATACATGAAGTACAAACCGAAACACAGCAAGGACGTGGCAACACGACCTAAAATCTACATTTGAGGTGATCGTATGAAACGTATTTTTGCAGCACTCTGCATGAGTGCAGTACTTCTGGGTGCATACGGCTGTTCCGTACAGCCGCCGTCCGGCAACGTGAACAACCGCATGGATGGTGCATTCACCACAGAACTGACCATCACAACCGCCGACAGTGAAACCAAGGGCACTCTCGCTCGTTACGGTAATGACGCATGGAGCCTGACTTTCACAGAACCTGCGGCACTTGACGGCGTAAAGCTGGATTTTCTGGATGACGAAGTTACAGCATCCTACAAGGGACTGGAATTCTCCGTGCCGCAATCGGCACAGGCAGTCCGCACCATGCTTGCTGAACTGATGGACATTGTGGACGACATGGCACTTGAACCGGAAATTGTCTGCAAACAGAATGAGGACGGTGCTGTCTGCGAGGGCGAGATCGACGAAGGAAAATACACCCTGACCTTTGACAAGGACGGTATCCCAAAGGAATTCTCTCTCCCCCCTTATGGGCTGACCATTACCTTTGACACGTTCACGGAGAACGGAAGTTCCACGCCTTTAGAAACGACATCGACTGCGGAAACCTCCACAGAAAATACGGAAACACAGAACGCATCCGAAACTAATGTGGCAACGTAATACTCCCCCTATCCCCTTCTGGAATTCCTATTGCATGAAAGGTGCGTAACGAATGCAATCGTTACGCACCTTTCTTTTGAAGCTTGTTTACGAACCCGTCCCGCTGTATTTCAAAGCACCATACATCCAGAATTTGTAGCTTGCCCAGAAGAACAGCACGCCAATCAGGGGCGATAACCATGACAGAAGCGGTACTTCCTCAGGGCGAAGTATGACAATGCTCGGATAGTAGGCAATAAATGCGATGGGCATGACAAATGTGAAAATAAAGCGGAATACAGGACTGAAAATGGTAATCGGATATTTTGCATAGTCCTTGAATCTTGTCACAAGATCCAGCACATAGAATGAATTCTGAATCCAGAAGCAGGTTGCCGCCGCCGCATTCTGCAATGCAATCATAATCAGCGAAGCAGTGAGCAGGAACACGATCAGCTTCAAGAGCATCAGCGGTGTGAAGCCGAGTCCCAGTTTGCTCCATGAATAAGCAATCGTGCCGATACCGAATGCGAGCTGCCCAAGCCCTTTGATGTCGAAAACTTCCGACTGATAGTAGAAAAACAGATTGATGGGACGGAAGCAGTATTTGACGAAATCACCGGAAAACACATACATTCGCAGGCTCCAGTTATTATCAAAGAAGCACTGCACGGGAGTGAGCGATACCAGCGAAAATCCGTACAGAAACAGCATTTCATAGTAGCCCCAGCCGTTGATGGACGGGAAATTCCGGAATAAGATCCAGAAGCTGACGAAGCCTGCAATATTCGTAAAAATCATGCCGATCGTGGAAATGATAAAGTCCGCACGATAGCTCATTTTGCTTTTCAAGTCCTGTGCAAGAATTTTACCGTAAATCCGCAGATAAAAGCCTAAACCTTTTCTTTTCATTACATCACCCTCCATTCACGGTAATCTGCCGCAGCGATACTTTCCAGAAAAGCTTGCTGAGGACGGTCATGACAATGCACCAGAACAGCTGTATGCCCAGCGTCATCAGAAGTGTCTGCGGCTGCGGGTTTCCGTCCAGCAGAACGGACAGCGGGGCATTGTAAATCGACTGGAACGGCAGGTAGTACACGATTGTTTTCAAGGGTTCGGGGAAAAATGCAATCGGAATGGTCGCTCCCGACAAGAGCATCACAATCACCTGCTTCATAATGTTGATACCCCAGATGGACTCTGTGTACAGACATATCGTTCCCACAAGAAAATCAATGCTGTAGTTAATGGACACTGCCATTACAACGGAAATCACGAAAAACAACAGATTCAACCCTAAATGGATTGTGCCGTGAGTAACGATTGCCACAACGATGAAGGTCGGCAGGAATGTGAAGAAGAACTGTGTGACAAACGAGCCGGAGCACGCCCAGAACAGATACTTGCGGTACTCCATGGGCTTGAGCAGGTCGAGTGCGATTTTTCCCGACTGGATGGAACGCCCGATCTCCCAGACAAGGTACATTTCCATAAAGTTGAACAGTGCCGTTGCCAATACAAGGTAAATGAGCGTGTCGGAGAACGTCATGCCGTTCACAATATCCGTGCCTGCTGAGGCATAGATGGCTTTCCACAGGAAAAATACTACAATCAGATAAAGCAGATTTCCAGCAACGATTACAAGTGTACCGAGGCGAAACTGCAAGGATTCCATAATGCCTGCACGGGTAAGGGTGAGGAATTTTTTCAGGTTCATTGCACACCCTCCTCGTATATTTTCTTGATGACCTCCTCGGTGGATATTTCCTCAAGCTGCATATCACGTATCTCGTAGGATTTCTGAAGCTGTGAGAGCACCTCCATCACCTTTGCCTTTTCCTCATCCACCAGAATGGAAATCCACTCGTCATCTGCGGAAACGCTGAAATCGGGAAGTTCACTGTCGATCTTTTCCGCAAGCTGTTTTAAGTCGCCATCAATGCGGATTTTCAGCGTTCTGTAGGAGCCGAAAAAGCCCTTGAGGTGTTCAATATCGTTATCATAGAGCATTTTGCCCTTGTCGATAATAACAATACGCTGACAGAGAGCGTCCACATCGCCCATATCGTGGGTTGTGAGAATTACGGTTGTATTCTTCTCCTTGTTCAGAGCGTGAATCAGCGTACGGATTTTCGCTTTCATAGCAACATCAAGACCGATTGTCGGCTCGTCCAGAAAGACGATTTTCGGGTTATGCAGGAATGCCGCCAGAATATCGCTGAGCGTACGCTGTCCGAGGGACATCTGACGGACGGGCTTATGTAATAAAGGCTCAATATCCACAAGGGACTTGTAGAGCGTGAGCATCGCTTCATAGTCCGCATCGCTGACACCGTAGATATCTTTGAGGATCTTGAAGGATTCCACAAGCGGCAGTGCCCACCAGAGCTGCGAACGCTGTCCGAATACCACGCCGATTTCCTGAGCGTTCTCTGTTCGGTTCTGATAGGGAACATTGCCGTTTATGAGAATTTCTCCCGAAGTCGGCTCAAGGATGCCCGTCATCATTTTGATGGTCGTGGATTTTCCGGCACCGTTTGGTCCCAAGTAACCAACAATTTCACCCTGCTGAATATTCATGCTGATATTATCCACAGCACGGACGATTTTATAATCTCTTGAAAACAGGTCTTTGATACTTCCCTTTAGTCCTTCACGGCGATTGAGCACCTTGAATTCCTTTGTAATGTTTTTGATTTCAATCATATTAGACATGGTGATTACCTCACTTTCGTGTGAGCGGAATGCAAATTTTTATCGGATATTCTGGGGTTATTTCAGTATATCGCAATTCCTGCCGACTGTCAAGCCAAAACCCCAAATTGTATCTGTTCTGTAATGAATCCTCAAAGAAAGTTTCATATATATCAGAAATTCCCCGCATGAAGCAGGGAATTTCGTTTCATTACAATGCCTGTCCGATGCACTTGCATCGTGTCAATCACGGAATTTTTCCAGCCTGTAATGCCCCTCCTCGTCCGTTTCGGCAATACCGTCCTTGAAATCGTATCCGAATCGGCGATAAAATGCACAGGCGGAGATGGATGCAGGAATTTCAATGCGTTTTGCACGAAGGAAAAATGCGTCCTGTTCCAGCGTTTCCATTATCAGACGTCCATAGCCCCTGCCCTGATATTCCGGCAGAATAAAAATCGTAAACAGACAGCTTTCATCCGTCCTGTCCCAATACGGGCCAATCGCACCGCAGCCGATGATCTTATCTTCCTCGCAAACCACATAGAAATGCGTCCAGCCGGCACGCTGTTTCACATATTCGGGCGTGAATAAGGCGATCCCCTGCGTGATGTATTCCTCCGGATAGTCCTTGCTGTTGCTGACACGCATGGTTGTTCCGATCAGTGCTGCAACATCAGCCGCATCGGATGCTTCAAATCTTCGGATCATGGTCTTCATCCATCCTCTCAATCACTGCCATTGCTTCCCTGTAAGCAGGGCAGCTTTTTACCCTCTCCTGCTGTTCTTCCGTCATATAAGAAAGTGCAGCGTCAAGCGTAGCCGGTGTATTTGTCCAGTCGTTCTTCGCACAGGTCGAAAGACTGGCGAAATTCTGTGCAATGATCAGCATCTCATCCGCTGCCTTTTCATATTCTCCGCTGTCGGCATGGCACTTCGGAAAAAAACTGCGGATATGATTTTCGCAGAGCAGCACTTCCGTATGCAGTTCGTCAAATGCCTTGTAGCTTTGCAGTACACCGAGAATCTTCTGACCGAAGGCAAGTGCCTCGCCGCTTTCAGCATCCCACGCATAATCCTCAAAGCCGTAGAAGAATTCCTTGGTCGTGGCGTGCAGCAGCTTGCGGATATTTTCCGAAATGTTTTCCTTTGCACGATCAAATCCATATTGGAACTTGACGAGCTTTGTCATAATGCCCTCTCGCAGGTTATTGCTTTCCAGACTCGGCAGACGGTTGATCAGCGTTCTTGCCTTGTCAAAAGCTTTGGTATGAATGAAGATCCATGCCATAGCAAAATCGGATTTTTCAATGATCGACCTGTCCTCGCAGAATCTTGCAATACAGGCGTTTTTTTGTTCGCAGTCCGAAAAGATTTCATCACGTTCTTCCGATCGGTCGGACATAAAATTCTCAAAATCCACATATCTGCTGATTTCAGCAGCATGGTTGATGCATCTGCACATGATGGCATAATTGGTCGGCTCCTTTTCTGATTCCGCACGGAAATACGAGTAGGCGGACAAATGCTTTTCCGCAGGCGGCAGAGAGGATGCCATCAGGAGCTTTTCGTGCCCCAGTGCCGCCTCCGTATGCGACTTTCCGTACACTGCAGAGGTTACCCCCAGCAGCGAATCCGTTGTAATACCGAAAATCTGAGCCAGCGGAACGATTTGCAGCAGATCCGGAAATCCCCCGCCGTTCTCCCATTTGGACACAGCCTGCGGCGTCACAGAAAGCCTTGCTGCCAGTTCCTCCTGTGTAAAACCGCATATCCGACGCATGGTTCTGATATTATTTCCGATTGACATATTCATTACAATCACTCCTTGTTATTTCGGTACCGTAATTTTATTATACGGCATCTGTAGATATATGTCAATTAACGCATTTTTACACAAAGGTAAACGGAACGTTGAGTGGATGACTTTGCAGGATGGGCGTGTTTTCGTCGTCTTCGCCTTAATACTGTGACATCATTTTCTTCTTGTAGGGATTGTTCATTGTGGCATCAAAGCCCTCGGGGAAATACTCTGCCGGCATATATTCCTCATAGTCAATATCCATAAAGTAATTGCAGAATATGATTTCCACATAGGTCACGGTATTCTCCGCATCGGGGGTGTCGATCGCATAGACAAATCCCTGATAATCATCGGCATACATCGCCAGAAGCGGTGCATCCTCCGAAAATCCCGTTACGCTGTAATAGCCGATGTAGTCGGTCGAT
>JAZNUR010000124.1:0-4465 GCA_045592405.1 Oscillospiraceae bacterium | reverse complement strand
ACACAGACCTCGTTCCCCCACAGAGCGACATGGCTACGATCCTCCTTCCGGGGGCGGCCGCAGGCAGACCGGAGGCTCAATAAAATCAATGAAAATTGGAAAGATAGGAATAGAAGAATTGAAAATTTGATTTTCGTGACATGGGGAGCTGGAGGCAAAACACGTCTGCCGATTTACAGCTCCGGTCAGGCACAATCCTTACGCTGTGGCATAGGATGGAATTGGAAGAAAAAACAATGGACGCAGATGGATTAAATTCCTTTGTGTGTGGTCATACTAATGCCAAGAAGTGAAACAGCCGAAATGCAAAGGAGTGTTCGTATGTCAGTTAAACGAGGTGAGATATACTATGCGGATCTGAGTCCTGTTGTAGGCTCTGAACAGGGCGGCATCCGTCCGGTACTTATTGTGCAGAATGATGTCGGCAACCGTCACAGCCCGACGGTCATTGCTGCTGCCATCACAAGCCGGATGGATAAGGCGAAACTGCCGACGCACATTTCGCTGGAGGCAGCGTCCTGCGGTCTGCAGAAGGACAGCATTGTGCTGCTTGAACAGATCCGTACCATAGATAAAAAGCGGCTCAAGGACAGAATGGGTGCTCTTGACAATGCATCCATGAATCGTGTGGACAACGCACTGTCCATCAGTTTCGGGCTGCAGTGACAATCTGTGGTGGCTCTGCCCCCACACCCCCGCCAAAGGGATAACATCCCTTTGGAATCCCATAGCGTATTGCCATTGCACCCCTATGGGGTACAAAGGCAATACGTTAGAGCCGAAAGAATTTATTTCTTGGCAGGAGTCGGGGCTGAGTTCCACAACAGATCATGATACGCTTAAAAAAGGACGATGCACGGTGCATCGTCCTTTCTGTCTGTTAAAAAACCTTAAAATGGCGAGTGGGGTGAAAGCCCCACAAAGGGGTTCGGGTGGGGGCATATTTTTAGTAGAACGTCGCAACCTCCTGTGCCGGTGCACTGGTCAGAACGACCTCCTGCACCTGCAGGACGGGGCCTTTGCCACGGTACATCTTATGACGCTGCACGGAAATTTTGGCTGTCACATGGATCCACTGGCGAGTTTCCAGCATTGCCGCCTTGCTCCATTCCGCAACGATCCAGCAGTATTGGATATCGTCCACGCAGCAGGTCATGACGTGTCTGCCTGCAGCGAAGGTGTTCTTGGGGAATGTGCCGTCGGCTGCTGCAACCGCACGGAAATGCACGATTTTGCCGTGATATTTTTCGGGTTCTTCCATCATATCACGGTACCACAACGCATAGTCCTCATCCTTAATGATGATCTCATCCTGCGTAATGTCGAACGGCAGGGGATCTTCGATATCATCATATGCCACCTCGCCGTCGGTGGTTTCGTAGGCGATCTGTGTGCGGCGGCTGATGCCGCGGACGATCTTGTGGAATTCCACCTCATCCATCACGCCTGCCTGAAAACGGTTGAACACCACCAGCTCTGAAACATTGATTTTGTCCACGACCAGACTACGCATATTGGCGTTGTAATTGAGGAAGGTGCCCGAATCGACAAAGCACATCGTCTGATATACTGCCCATTCCACCGGCAGATTCTCAAACAGCTCCTGAATCGTCCACATACCGTTGTATTCCAGAACTACACGGACTGCACCGCATTCGTTCAGAATACGCTTGAGGTTCTGCGGATTGAAATCCTCCTTTTCCTCAATGACATAGGGATACACATTTTTGCTCGGATAATTTGTGGGATCGTATTCTTCCTCGCCCTCCTCGCAAAGCAGGAGCAGCGTCTTTTCGCCGTTGTTGAAACGCTCATCCTCCAGCGTTTCCTGAATGAATTTGGTTTTGCCCGCTTCCAGAAATCCCAGAAAGAGGTATACCGGAATGTCATTCATCTGATTCATCTGCATTGCAAATGTCCCCCTTTCTTATTCCGCATGGAACAGCTTTGCAATGGCATCCTCATGAATGCCTGCACCAATGACGCACAGACGTCCTGTGGTTGCGGCACATCCGAAACGTACATCCGGTGTTCCGGGAACATAGTCGAAATGGATCCACTTGCCATCCTCACCCGCAACAATGCCCTTTGCACGCAGCACCATGCCGTAGGTGTCCGCATCGGACAGAGCTTCCAGTGCAGCGGTAATTTCTGCGGAAGTGTAGGTCTGTGCGGTTTCCGTACCCCAGCTTGCAAATACATCATCCGCATGATGATGGTGATGGTCGTGACAGCCGCAGGTGCAGTTCTCGTCATGCTCATGGTGATGGTGATGCTCATGCTCGTGGCAGCAGCATTCTTCGTCGTGCTCATGGTGATGGTGATGGTCGTGACAGCCGCAGGTGCAGTTCTCGTCATGCTCATGCTCATGGTGATGCTCATGCTCGTGGCAGCAGCATTCTTCGTCATGCTCATGGTGATGCTCATGCTCGTGGCAGCAGCATTCTCCGTCATGCTCATGGTGATGCTCGTGCTCGTGGCAGCAGCATTCTTCGTCATGCTCATGATGATGGTGATGCTCATGATGGTGCTTCTGTTCTTCCAGCAGCTCCTCCAGTTCGCCCTTGAGGGTGTTCTTCTGTGTCATTGCCTCCATGAGCTGTGCTCCTGTGAGCTGATCCCAGTCGGTGGTGACAATGGGTGCGTCAGGATTGCACTTACGCAGACGCTGGATACAGTCATCCAGTTTGTCCTGTGACAGACCCTGTGTATGGCTGAGAATCAGGCAGCTTGCGTGAGTGATCTGGTTATCGAAGAATTCACCGAAATTCTTCTGGTACATTTTGCATTTCTTGGCATCTACCACGGTAGTGAAACCGTCCAGCACCACATCGTGTGCGTCAATGCCCTCGACAGCCTTGATCACGTCGCTGAGCTTGCCAACACCGGAGGGTTCAATGAGAATGCGGTCGGGATGGTAATCCTCCAGCACCTTTTCCAGTGCCTTGCCGAAATCTCCCACCAGACTGCAGCAGATGCAGCCGGAATTCATTTCTGTGATCTCCACGCCGGCATCCTGCAAGAAGCCGCCGTCAATGCCGATCTGTCCAAATTCGTTCTCGATCAGCACCAATTTCTCGCCGACATAACCCTCGGCAATGAGCTTTTTGATCAGCGTGGTCTTTCCAGCACCCAGAAAGCCGGAGAAAATTGTGATTTTCGTCATAAACCGTACACTTCCTTTTTCAAAATCTTAGCGGATTTCGCTCTGCTTTTTAGTATAACACGTTTTTTGCAAAGTTGCAAGTGGTTTTGTGAGATTGCGGAGAATCGTCCCTGCACAAATGTCCAAAAAAGTTTATGGCATTTTGTCGGATTTGTCAATGGACAATGCATTGCGGATGGGTATATAATGAATTTGTAGGAAACACTGCACAAAGTTCGTTCGACGGTTTTGTATGAAATGTGCATTCTATGTGTGGCGTTGCCTATATTAAAACTAAGGAGGAGTCATACTCATGAAACACAAAACACTTGCAGCAATTCTTGCATCAGCAATGGTACTCTCTGCAGCGGCAGCTCCTGTCAGCACAGCAGCGGCAGAAGACAGCGATCCCGTGTGGATCATCAGTGACGTGGAGGCACAGCCCGGTGAAGATGTCATGGTTACAGTGTCCGTAGAGGGCGATACCAACGGCATTAACAGCTATATTCTGGAAATGGACGTTGAGGGAGAATTGGAAGCTGTTTCCGTAGAAGCAGGTCCGGCTTATGAGGGACTTTCAATGGTTTCCAATCTGGAAGCTTTTACATTTGCGGGAACTAACTATTCCATTGATGAAAATATCAAGCCCTCCGAGGACGGTGCGGTGGTATTCAGTGTAATTTTTCATATCCCTGAGGCTGCAGAACCGGGTTTATATAATCTGACATTTCAAGATCTGATCGTATACGATATGGATATGAATCAAATCACCGTTGCACATACTACCGGCTCTATTAAAGTTCTGGGAGTCGGCGGACAGCCCGGCGGTGAGGACGGCAAGCTCGGTGACGTAAACGAGGACGGTGACGTGGATGCAACGGATGCGGCAAAAATTCTGGTAGCGGCAGCAGCAGTCGGTGCAGGCGGTGACAGCGGATTCACAGAAACACAGGCAAAGAATGCCGATGTCAACGGTGATGGCACTTTCAATTCGCAGGATGCTGCGAATGTTCTCCAGTATGCGGCAGCAGCAGGCTCCGGTTTTGAGGGTTCACTGGAAGATTTCATTATGACTCTGGAATAAACACTTTTGGAGAATTGCCCTGCCGTTGGCAGGGCTGAGAGTGAGTCAAAAAACTATAATATCTCTTAAATTTTCCCCGCTGCAGGCGGGGAAAATTTATAGATATGTTCTTTCAGCCCCCCCCACGCGGGCTGGAAGAACGCCGGTAAATACTTTTCGACAGACATTGCCCTGCCGTCGGCAGGGCAATTTTTTGACAAATTTTTAATTGGTTTTAACAAAATTCCACATAAAAT
>JAZNUR010000123.1:0-7157 GCA_045592405.1 Oscillospiraceae bacterium | reverse complement strand
GATAAGGCACTGCCATCCGTTGTCGGCATCAGTGCGATTTTTGAGCGTACAGAAATCTACAACTGGGGATTCTACCAGTACGAAGGCCCGACACAGCAGATTCCCGGCACGGGTACGGGTATCGTCCTCAATGAGGATGGCTATATTATCACCAATGCCCACTGCATTTATGACAGCGACAGTCAGAGTGGAAGCGGTAAGGCGACCAGCGTCAGTGTAGTCATGGGTGACGAGGAATCCACAGAGTATGATGCGGAAATCGTCGGCTACGACCTCGAAACCGACCTTGCCGTGCTCAAAATTGAAGCGGAAGGCCTCGTGCCTGCGGAATTCGGCGACAGTGATAAGCTCCGTGTGGGTGAGCTCGTGGTTGCCATCGGCAATCCGCTCGGATTTGAATTGTTCGGCACGACCACCTGCGGCATCGTTTCCGCTCTTAATCGTGAAGTGACCATCAACGAAAAGGATATGACACTTATTCAGACGGATACCTCTATTAATAGCGGCAACTCCGGCGGCCCGCTGCTCAACAGCTACGGACAGGTCATCGGTATCAATTCCGCTAAGATTTCATCCAACTATTCTTCCTCTGCGGCATCCATCGAAGGTCTGGCATTTGCCATTCCGATCTCCGATGCGGCGGAAATCATCGACGACCTCATTAACTACGGCTATGTGGCAGGCAGACCGCAGCTTGGTATCACAAGCTCCAATGTCGGTGAGGAAGCAGCACAGCGTTTCGGTATGCCGGAGGGTGTGTACGTTGTTTCTGTCAGTCCCGGCAGTGCAGCGGAGCTTGCAGGTCTGCGTCAGGGCGATATCATTACCGAGATTCAGGGGGTTGCGGTAACCACCACCGATGAACTCAATAAGGTGAAAGAAGAGTACGATGCCGGCGATACCATTACTCTGAAGATTTTCAGAGCCGGTGAGGAACTGAAGGTGGATCTGATTCTGCAGGAAGTCAAGCCGCAGAAATGATGATTTTAGTATGACAAAATTCTCCCTATCTTTATTGTCAGGCGGATGGGTTATAGCCCCATCCGCTTTCGACATGAATACAGTTGTGCAAAATAGGCAACAAATAATGCCAAATGGATAAAAAATCTGTTTTCTTTGTGCAAAAGCAATAAAAAGTGGAAGAATGTTCATGCAATATTTTCAAAGAAAAACGAAAAGCCATCTTGACAATCCGATAAATATGTGATAAAATATATGATATAAAACGTTTTAGTGCCATTTTGATGCTGAAATGTTTAGGAATACAAGGGGACGGCATTACATATAAGGCAGTTTATATGTATATAAAGCAGGCTGTTCCTGCGTAAAAAAATAAATTATCAAAAGTAGAGAGAGGTAATCGAACATGAAGAAGTCATTCCTGAAAAGAGCGATGGCTGCTGCAATCGCAGTACCGGTTGCTCTGACACAAGCTGCACTGTGCGTTGCTTTTGCTGAGGAAGCTCCCGCAGTGAACGTTACAGTTGATTCATTCTTGTATGTTCCTGAAGATGGTGCTGATGCAATGCTGGTATCTTCCACTGATACACAGCGTGTATATGAGCAGTATTCTGTTTGGAATAAGACAATGTACAATGCTGTAAACCAGATGGCTGGTAAGACTGCTGTGATTCCCGGCAGTGAGTTGGCAGAAGTTATTGAAGCTGGCGACAACCTTTACAAGACCATCCTCAAGAACATGATCGCAAGCAACGAGGCTGTTGTAGAAATCGACAGAGCAGGCAACACCATTAAGATCACAGTTGATGTAAACTATGAGTCTACTGAGGATGTTTCCGCACTGCTGTCCAAGAAGCTTGGCAAGGACGTTTATGTAGAGACAGGTCTTTTTGACGGTGAAGTAGTTCTTACAGTTAATGTAGAAGATCTGAACGACTCTACAGAAATTCCTTTTGCTGCAACAATCATCACAACAGACGCCGGCGAGATGAATATCTCCAAGTACATTCAGGAAAGAATCGGCTATCTGGAGAAGTCACTGGCTGATGTAGATCCTGCTGTTGCAGACAAGATTCTCGACATCGCTGAAAAGGCAGCTGACAAGTTCAACAATGCAAACAAGATCTGCGAGAGCGTTTCCTACACAGGTGCAAATTGCGATGAAATCGTTGCACAGGTTAAGGCTGACCTCGAAAGCAAGAAGTATGCAGGTAAGGAGCATGTGCTTGAGTATCTGGGCAAGGTTCCGGATACTGTTGATGAAGTTCTTAGCAAGTCCATCGTTGCAAAGGTTCTGACAAAGGCTGTAGAAGCAGTTGGCGAGAAGACAGACGGCGAAGTAACTGTTGATGTTACTGTTGGTGATCTGGCAGCTGTTGCTGAGGATATCACAGAAGTAACTGTATCGGCTGGTCTGAACAACGGCATTGCTAATGGTGAGGTAAGCGGCACACTGGTAGATACTGCTGATCTTTCCGCTCTGAGAACATATTTTGATGAGCTGGAAGCTGCAAATGATATGGAGATCGTTACATTTGATGTTGTTAAGGTTGTTGACGCAAGTGCAACAGGCAATATCAATTCTCTGGATGGTTCTGCAAAGCTCGATATCAAGAGAGTGATTACATACACTGTTAAGGAAATCGAGGAAGAAGAGCCCACAACTGACGAAGAAGAGCCCACAACCGATCCCAAGGAGGATCCCGGTAAGGTTGACGATGTAGTAATCGTAGGCGACAGCCTGAACTACTTCTTCTCTCATGACGAAACTGTTCTGGAGCCTGAAGAGCTGGTTGAAAAAGCAGTACTGAAGGTTGACGACGAAGAGATCAACGTAATTGATCAGATTTCCTTCGGTCTGGATGCAGAAGGTCCGGTTGCTGACCTGACACCTGTAATGGTATATGAGGCAGTTGGTGCAGCATATGTTGCAATGCCTGTATATGTATACTACACACCTCTGAATTCTGACGAGGCTATCCTGGTTAAGGATGCTAACGTTACAATCTATGTAGGCGTTAAGGGTGACGCTAACCTGGATAGCGAAGCAAATGCAATTGACGCAGCTATCGTTCTGGGTTACGCAGCAGCTAAGGGTGCCGGCGATGAGGACGCAGTACTCTATCCCGCTGATGCATCACTGGAAGCACTTGCATACTTCCTGGCTGACGTAGACGGTGAGTCCAGAGTATGCGGCGAAGATGGTTCCGATCTGAACGCACTGGATGCAGCAGGCATTCTTGGATTCGCAGCTTATATGGGTGCAAATCCGGGTGAATCCGTTGCTAACGTTTGGGAAATGATCCTGGGTACAAAAACAGTTTAACAAGTATTTATGAATGTTATGTGCCGTGCATGACACGGCACATGCAGATAAAAATTAATTGAAAGGAAAATAAGACTATGAATTTCAAGAAGGTTATGGCAGCTGTTGCTGCAATGTCTCTGGTTGCTTGTGCAGCTGCAATTCCTGCTTCTGCATCTGCTGAAGGTGCTACAGTTGAGATTGAGCAGGTTACATTAAAGGTTGAAGAACTGTCCAAGGATGGTCCTACAGTAGTTCCGATCACAATCACTCTGACAGAGAATGCTGGTATCAATGCTTTTGCATTCGGTGTAGATGTTGATGCTGACTGCCAGTTCGAGCTGGACTATGATGTTCAGGAAATGATGATGACTGTTGAAGGTTCCAAGAGCAAGGTAGAAGGCGAAAACTTTGCATGGATCAACGGTGCTCACGCAAGAACATACTCCAAGTCCGAAGTTATTATCCTCGGTCTGAACGTTACAATTCCTGCAGACGCAAAGCCTGGCGATGTATTTGAGATCAACTATGCTGATGTTGACCTCGAGGGCAAGAACCACATCTGGGCTGACACAACTGCTGGTAAGGACTATGTTGCAGCAAAGACAGCTGACGCTGTAAATGGCTGGATCAAGATTGAAGAACCTGAGACAACTACAACTGAAGAAACAACTACAACTGAAGAAACAACAACAACAACAACTGTAGTAACAACTACAACTGAGTCTGAGACAACTACAACATCTACTGAGTCTGAGACAACTACAACGACAACAGGCACAGGCGAGGGTGGTACAACCACAACAACACCTGGCACAGGTTCTCCTGCAACTGGTACAACTGACGTTCTGCCGATCGTTGGTGTAGCAGCAGCAGCAGCTATCCTGGGTGGCGTTGCAATCGTTTCCAAGAAGAAGGAAGACTAATTCTTCTGAATCTGAAGGGCGATAATCCTAAAAAGTAAAATTCCCCCTGCGAAAGCAGGGGGTTACTTTTTGTTATATTAGTGAGATAAGCTCTCCGATTTGGAGATTATAACAGCCCATTCCGATTGGAATGGGCTGTAGTTTTTATTCATCCTTTGGCTCGGTATTCACTTCGCCACGATGCATACAATAGGAAAGCGTCATCAGGCTGTCGCCAAGATGGACATTCTCCACGATGATGTGGGGGTTGTTGATTCTCAAATCAAAGTGACTGAAATTCCAGAAACCACGGATTCCCAGTGCGATCAGCTTGTCGGCAAGCTCCTGTGCTGCACCTTTGGGGATGCAAAGGACGGCAACCTCCGGCTGATGCTGTTCACAGAAGGCAGTAAGCTGATCCATCGAAAGAACCGACAGTGCACCAACAGAAACACCTGCAAGCTGTGGATTGCTGTCGAACACAGCGATCAGGTCGCATCCACGCTTCTGGAAATCCATGTGAGTGGCAATTGCCTTGCCCAGATTACCGGCACCGATCAGAATAACACCCGTTTTTTCATTGACGCCGAGAATCATGCCGATTTTCTCACGCAGCTCACTGACATTATAGCCGTAGCCCTGCTGTCCAAATCCACCGAAGCAGTTGAAATCCTGACGAATTTGGGAAGCAGAAAGCCCCATGCGTCTTGCAAGCTCCTTAGAGGAGATTCGCTCCATATTTTCGAGTTCCAGCTCTCCCAGAAAACGGTAATAGCGTGGCAGACGTCGGATGACGGGGGTAGAAATCGCCTGTTTGGCCATCATATGCTCCTTACTGCATCAATGCTGCGAGACGAGTGTTGATTTCCTCAAGGAATTCCTTGGAATTCACCTTCTTCTTGTTCTCCAAAGAGGACAGCAGATAGAGGTCGCCGGTCATGATACCTTCCTCAATGGTCTGGATGGTAGCCTTTTCCAGCTTGTCCGCATAGTCACACAGAGCGGGAATATTGTCGAGTTCTCCACGCTTGCGGAGTGCACCGCTCCATGCAAAAATAGTTGCAACAGAGTTTGTGGAAGTCTCCTCGCCCTTGAGATGCTTGTAGTAGTGACGCTGAACCGTACCGTGTGCAGCTTCATACTCATAAATTCCATCGGGAGAAACCAGAACGGAAGTCATCATAGCAAGGCTGCCGTAAGCAGTGGACACCATGTCGGACATCACGTCGCCGTCATAGTTCTTGCAAGCCCAGATATAACCGCCATTGGAACGGATAACGCGTGCAACAGCGTCGTCGATCAGCGTGTAGAAATACTCTATACCCGCAGCCTCGAACTTTTCCTTATATTCTGCGTCGAACACTTCCTGGAAAATATCCTTAAAGCGGTGGTCATACTGCTTGGAAATGGTATCCTTGGTTGCAAACCAAACGTCCTGCTTGAGGTCAAGACCATAGTTAAAGCAAGCTCTTGCAAAACCGGCAATGCTGTTGTCAATGTTGTGCAGTCCCTGAATGATGCCATCGCCTGTGAATTCGTGGATGAGCTGGCGTGTTTCATTGCCGTCCTTGTCGGTGAAAACGAGTTCAGCCTTGCCGCCGCCCTTTACCTGCATTTCGGTATTCTTGTAAACATCACCGTAGGCGTGACGTGCAATGGTAATCGGCTGTGTCCATGTCGGAATGTAGGGGGTGATGCCCTTTACGAGGATGGGTGTGCGGAACACCGTACCGTCCAGAATTGCACGGATCGTGCCGTTCGGGGATTTCCACATCTGGGAGAGGTTGTACTCGGGCATTCTTGCAGCATTGGGAGTGATGGTTGCACACTTGACTGCAACGCCGTATTTCTTGGTAGCCTCCGCACTGTCGAATGTTACCTGATCCTTGGTCTTTTCACGGTATTCCAGACCCAGATCGTAGTACTCGGTGTTCAGCTCCACATAGGGAGTGATGAGAATGTCCTTGATCCACTGCCAGAGGATTCTGGTCATTTCGTCGCCATCCATCTCGACGAGGGGGGTGGTCATTTTAATTTTATCTGCCATGGGAATTACCTCCATTATAGATTATTTCGGGGAACTGACCACTTTTGAAGCTGCGGTCAGTTTCCCGATTATTTGTGAATTTTTCCTACTGTGGTTATGTCCCCACAATTGCAAACCATATGATTCCAAGTACAGCACCGGTGATACAGAGTATGATCTTTAGTTTTTTTTCTGTAATATCCGGAAAGAACTTCGGAAGAAAGTACCACAGAGCAAAGCCGATTGCGATACAAATGATCAGAAATCCAATATCTTCCGCTGAATCAATACGGACACGTATGATTCGCATCAGGGAATCCATTTTGTTTAACAGCATATTCTTTTCCTCCTACATCATGTATGGAAGAACATGATTACTTCAGATTCTCTCTGGTGTAATCGAGCAGACCGCCTGCGAGCATAATGTCCTTGGTTCTGCCCGTCAGTTCGCACAGCACCGGAATTTCCTTGCCGGTTGTCTTGTTGAGGACGTTGAACTGTGTTTCGCCGGCTTCTACCTTTGCACGGATGTCACTGAGTTCCAGAACATCGCCCTGAGAGATGGCATCGTAATCCGCTTCGTTAACAAATGTCAGCGGCAGGATACCTGCATTGACGAGGTTTGCACGATGGATACGAGCGAAGGACTTCACAAGAACTGCCTTGATGCCCAGATACAGCGGAGCGAGTGCAGCGTGTTCACGAGAGCTGCCCTGACCGTAGTTGGAGCCGCCAACAATGATGCTCTTGCCCAGTTCCTTTGCACGAGTCGGGAACGCCTCATCACAGACTGTGAAACAGTGCTGGGAAATCGCCGGAATGTTGGAACGCAGGGGCAGGATCTTTGCACCGGCGGGCATGATGTGGTCGGTTGTGATATTGTCCTCAACCTTGAGGGAAACGGGTGCTTCGATGGATGCTTCCAGCGGAGTAGTCTCCGGATAGGGCTTGATGTTCGGAC
>JAZNUR010000122.1:0-2709 GCA_045592405.1 Oscillospiraceae bacterium | reverse complement strand
GGAGGGGTTGGGGTGGGGGCAATGACAGGATGCCTATCCCTAAGAAAAAGGACTTTTTCTGCAAGCTGTTACACCCGAGAACATTTCTCGGGTATTTTTTGCTGTAGAAAAGCTTTCCACGCATATTCCTCCACAAATCGGTTACACTATCAGCAAAATCCATTGACGGAGGTGCACCATATGTCAAAACAAATCCGATCCTGCATCCGGCTGGAGCACAGCCCCGCCATCCATAGCTTTGCCTGCATTGTCGGGCAGAAGGAGGGCGAAGGCCCGATGGGGGAGTGCTTTGATCGCATTGAACAAGATCCCTGTTTCGGTGAAGAAACATGGGAACAGGCGGAAAGCCGCCTGCAGGCGGATACCCTGCAGCTTGCCATGGAGAAAGGAAACCTCCAGCCGGCTGCACTTGACTGCATCATTGCAGGCGACCTCGTTAACCAGTGTACCAGCTCCACATTCGCCCTGCGATCGCTGGGCGTACCGTTCCTCGGCGTGTACGGGGCGTGTTCCACCATGGCGGAAAGCCTCCTCATTGCGTCACTTCTCGTGGACGGCGGATTCTGCCAGAATGCTGCCGCTGTGACTTCCTCGCACTTTTCAACGGCAGAGCGGCAGTTTCGATTTCCCCTGTCCTACGGCGGGCAGCGAACTCCCACCTCCCAATGGACGTGCACGGCATCCGGTGCCGTGGTGGTGTCCGCCGAGGGAAATGCCCCACGCCTGCGTGGTGCGTGCATCGGAAAGATCGTTGACTACGGCATCACCGATGCCAACAACATGGGAGCAGCCATGGCACCTGCGGCGGCGGACACGATTTTCCGCTATTTGCAGGACACAAGGACAACCCCCGACGATTATGACATGATCGTGACGGGGGATCTGGGAAATATCGGCTCGCCGCTGCTGCTTGATTTGCTGAAAGCACAGGGGGTGGATATTTCCGCACAGCATCACGACTGCGGTGCAATGATGTTTGATGAGCATTCGCAGGACACCCACGCAGGAGGCTCCGGCTGCGGCTGTGCCGGAAGTCTGCTCTGCGGACATTTTCTGCCGATGCTGAAACGTGGGGAGATCCGCCGCATTCTCTTTGCGGCAACGGGAGCACTGCTTTCACCGATGTCCTCGCAGCAGGGGGAGAGCATTCCCGGAATTTCCCATCTTGTGGAAATTACAGCGGAGGAGGTGTAGTCATGTTTGTAGATTTACTGAAAGCATTTCTGGTGGGGGGAGCAATCTGTGCCGTCGGTCAGGTGCTGATCGACTATACCAAGCTCACGCCCGCCCGCATTCTGACTTCGTTCGTGGTCATCGGCGTGATTCTGTCAGCGTTCGGATGGTACGAGCCTCTGGTGGAATTTGCCGGTGCAGGGGCAAGCGTGCCGCTTACGGGCTTTGGCAATCTGCTGGCAAAGGGTGTGCGTGAGGCAATCGGCGAGAGCGGTGCACTCGGCATCATGACAGGCGGGCTGACTTCCGCCGCAGGCGGCATTACGGCGGCACTGGTCGCCGGACTTCTGGCGGCGGCGTGCTTTAAAAAGAGAATGAAGCGATAGATTGGCGATTAGTATCAATCCACCCCCGTTTTCTTTTGATAGAAAACGGGGGTGAAAGAACATATTTATGAGCTTTTAGGCAAAGAAAAACCGTTCTCCTGTAAAAGAGAACGGTTTGTTTTGGTTTATTCGAGAGAATTGCCGTCAGCGTCAGTTGTGATCTTAGTGCCAACCAGGATCAGGATGCCTTCGATTACACCCCAGAGACCAGCTGCACCGCAAGTAAGCAATGTTGCAACGATCTGGATGATAGCGATTTTTGTGTAACCCAAATAGAAACGATGAACGCCCCATGCACCCAAGAAAATACCGAGTAAACCAGCAGTCATTTTAGATTTCATAGTAAATCCTCCTCATGAATATGAATGAAATGTAAACCAAATATGGTATATCTTATTATACCAATATATAGAATATTTGTCAATCTGTATTTTCGACAAAAAACGCAACAATTTTCTATAGTAATATACAAAAATGTACCCGTATTTACTGATTCAGCGTGCCGTGGGAGAGGGATTTGAGGTAGGCATTGATGAATCCGTCGATGTCGCCGTCCATTACGGCATTGATGTTGCCGTTTTCAAAGCCCGTGCGGTGATCCTTTGCCAGTGTGTACGGCATGAATACATAGGAACGGATCTGTGCACCCCATGCGATTTCCTTCTGTACGCCCTTGATGTCGGAAATCTTGTCCAGATGCTCACGCTCCTTGATCTCCACCAGCTTGGAACGCAGCATACGCATTGCGTATTCACGATTCTGGTGCTGGCTTCGCTGCGTCTGGCAGGAAACCACAATACCCGTCGGAATATGTGTGATACGGATCGCAGATTCGGTCTTGTTGACGTGCTGACCGCCCGCACCGCTGGAACGGTAGGTATCCACCTTCAGATCCTCTGCACGGATGTCGATTTCTACATCGTCGTCGATTTCCGGCATGACTTCCAGTGCCGCAAAAGATGTGTGGCGTCTGCCCGAGGAATCAAACGGAGAAACACGCACCAGACGATGTACGCCTGCCTCGGACTTGAGGTAGCCGTAGGCATTCTCGCCCTCCACCATGATGGATGCACTCTTGAGTCCCGCTTCTTCGCCGTCGAGATAGTCCAGCAGCTGCACCTTGAAATTGTGACGCTCTGCCCAGCGGTTG
>JAZNUR010000121.1:0-7821 GCA_045592405.1 Oscillospiraceae bacterium | reverse complement strand
TCCCAGTAGTCATAGTGGGCAAAGCGACGCAGGGAGGCTTCCAGACCGCCGACTGCAATTTCGGTTTCGGGAAAGAGCTGTTTAAGACGTTTGCAGTAAACGGTTACGGCACGGTCGGGACGCTTGCCGCCCTTTCCGCCTGCACTGTAAGCGTCGTCAAAACGTTTTTTTCCGGCGACGGTGTAGTTGGAAACCATGCTGTCAATATTTCCTCCCGTGACGAGGAAGGCATATTTCGGTTGTCCGAGCTTTTGAAAATCCGCATCGGAAACGGGCTGAGCGATCATGCCGACCGTAAAGCCAAGATGCTCAACAATGCGGGAAATAATGGCAATGCCAAAGGACGGATGGTCAACATAGGCGTCACCCGTCAGACAGATAAAGTCAAGCTGTTCAATTCCAAGTTCATCCAGATCCTTGCGGGAAACAGGTAAAAATGGCATGGGATCACTCCTTGTGGGAATTATTGTTCTTCAAAGGTCTGGGCAACCTTTTGGAGCATTTTTATGATTTCAATGTGCTGGGGACAATGCTGTTCGCACTGACCGCAGGCGATGCAGTCGGATGCTTTTCCGTGCTGCAAGGCGAGGTTATCGTAATACGTTCCCTGTACCGTGAAATTCTTTTCGATCTCCTGCAGTTCCGCATTGTACAGTTCAAAATAGTCGGGAATCGGAATCTGCATCGGACAGCCGTCCACGCAGTAGCGGCAGGCAGTGCAGGGGATGGCGATTGCGGAATTGATGATATCCGTGACCTGCATACACAGAGCTGTTTCTTCTGCAGTAAGCGGCTTGAATTCACGCATATATCCCGTGTTGTCCAACAGCTGTTCCATATTGCTCATACCGCTGAGAACGATGGAAACTCCCTCAAGGCTTGCCGCAAAGCGGATCGCCCATGAAGGAACGGACATATGGGGCTCATGGTATTTGAGCAGATGCTCCGCCTTTGGCGGTACATTGGCAAGTGTTCCGCCCTTGACGGGCTCCATGACAAGGATCTCCTTGCCGTGCATTCTTGCCGTTTCGTAGCATTTTCTCGACTGTACGGAATCATTTTCCCAGTCGAGGTAATTGATCTGCAGCTGAACAAATTCCACTTCGGGATGTGCAATCAGGATTTCATCGAGCAGTGCGGCACTGTCATGATAGGAAAATCCGATTTTACGGATCTTGCCTTCCTGCTTTTTCTTCATAACAAAAGCGAACGCATCCAGTTTTTGTGCAGTCGCATAATTTTCCTGATTCAGACAATGCAGCAGATAATAGTCGAAATAGCCTGCTCCCGTCTTTTCAAGCTGTTCATTGAAAATCCGCTCCATGTCCTCCTCTGTCTTGAGGAACATCGTCGGAAGCTTTGTCGCAATCATGTAGTTTTCACGGGGATGGCGATCGACCAGCACTTCCTTCAGAACCCGTTCACTCTGGAAATCATGGTACATATACGCCGTATCAAAATAGGTGAAGCCCTGTTCCAGAAAGCTGTCCACCATATTGCAAAGCTGCGTCTTGTCAAAGCTTGTCTGGGAATTTCCGTCCAGAAGCGGCAGACGCATGAAGCCAAATCCCAATTTTTTCATTATTTTACTCCTTTTCTGAGTTGCTCCCGTTTGGAACGGATCGCAGCGATCGCTGCCGACGGATCGTCGGTTTCCGCAACAGCGGCTTCCATCGGACAAATGCCGTCGCCCCTGCGGTTAATGATCCGTTCTGTCAGTGTTCCATATGAAACAGGGATACCGTGCTGTTCCAGCACCAGTTTCCCTGATTCGCTCAGCACCTGTGCATACACGGATGCAGCACCTGCAAGGACAAACAGCATGGCTGCGGCTTTTCCGACGATTTTATCCGCAGCGGCATATCCTCTGCAGTCCGTCCCGCTGTCGAGCAGATCAAGCATCGGGGAAATCCCCGTATCATGGCTTGCATACACCTGTTCCCCCTTGCAGAGTACACAGGTAAAGCCTTCATTTTGCAGTAATTGTTTTGCACGGTCAATGTCATTCATAGAGCTTCCTGAGCCTTTCCATATGCTGTGTCAGCAGGGGAATCAGTGCCCACTGGAGCAGGATGCCGAATAAGCCGGCAGTGACAAATGCACCGATGGATGCGAGTGTGAACTGTCTGCTACCAAGCAGATAGATCGCTGCAAGAATTGCACCGGCTCTTGCCGCACGTCCCGCAAGCTGTGCAAGGATGAGCTTGACAAAGCTGTGCACCCGTGCTTTGGAAAGCAGACCGGAAACCAGACCATATGTACCAAGTTCCACTATCATGAACGGGACGAGGGCAGCGGTGGGCATTCCGGAAATACCGAAGCTGATCACAGGACTGATGATTCCTGCGAGGACGCCCACGATCGGGCCGCCGAGAAATCCGGCAAGAAGTACCGGAATGTGCATGGGGAGAAGTGCAGAGCCAAGCTGTGCACCCGTTCCGGAAATTGTACCGACAGCGTGGAACAGCTGCGGCAGTGCAACTGCGGATGCGATGGCAAGCAGCGTGATGATGCTCTTTGCAGTAATGGTCTTTCGGGAAATTGACATGGATTTATACATGATAAAACCTCCTTATTGCAGCCGGAATCTTATATTCCTATTATAGCATAAATCCCGATCATCTGCAAGTGGTTGCAGTAAGAAAATCGGGGACAAGCACTGTTTTGCAGGATGCCGAAAGCCCGTTGAAACAGTTTGGATCCCCCTTGACAAATCTCCGAAAATGTGGTATGCTGTAAATAAGATATTTCTTGCACTGCATACCATATACAGTACAAACTGAACAGACGGGAGCGGATGCTCTGCGTCGGGTCACAGACGTGACAGTGGATCAATTTGCCCACGGGACAGTAGTTACAAATACTGGGTCGTGGGTTTTTTATATTCCTGCGAAGTGGAGTGCCATGAAGATAATCCATATACTGTAAATACAGATGGAGGTATAAGTTATGGAAACAAACACAAATTTGCAGAAACCGCTTGATTTTGAAAAAACAGCTGTTCGGGTGTCCATGGTCAGCATCATCGGAAATCTGATTCTCTCGCTGTTCAAGGCAGCGGCAGGCATCATCGCCCATTCGGGGGCAATGGTAAGTGACGCCGTGCATTCCGCATCGGATGTGTTCAGCAGCATCATTGTTATCATCGGCGTTCGGTTTTCCGCAAGGGAATCGGATGAGGATCATCCCTATGGACATGAACGCTTTGAATGTGTTGCCGCAATCGTGCTTGCGGTCGTGCTGCTCATCACAGGACTGTTCATCGGTGTGGAAGCCGTAGAAAACATTTCCGCCGGTAATTATCAGGAAATGCAGATTCCGGGAATACTGGCACTCATTGCCGCAGGGGTGTCCATTGTCAGCAAGGAAGCGATGTTCTGGTACACACGGTATTACGCCAAAAAACTGAATTCGGGTGCGGTCATGGCGGACGCATGGCACCATCGCAGCGACGCACTTTCCTCGATTGGAGCACTGATCGGTATTGCAGGTGCAAGAATGGGATTCCCCGTATTGGAGCCGATCGCAAGTCTTGTGATCTGTTTGTTCATTGTGAAAGCGGCGTATGATATTTTTCGGGATGCCATGGATAAGATGGTCGATCGTTCCTGCGATGCAAAAATGGAACAGGAACTTCGGGAATGTGTGGAGTCGCACGAGGGTGTTCACGGCATTGATCTGCTCCACACCAGAATATTCGGCAGCAGGATCTACGTGGATATGGAGATCCGTGCGGACGGGAATAAGACGCTCTTTGAAGCCCACGCCATTGCGGAGGAAGTGCATGATCGGATCGAATCCGCATTCCCACAGGTAAAGCATATCATGATTCATGTGAATCCCGATGGAGAGTAAATTTGATGATTTTCCATATGTTTTGCCCCGCCTACGGCGGGGCAAAACTCATATTTTTTATGCGGAACCCGTCGGCGAACTTTCTTTTAGATATCGCTTGACAAAGCTCGACATTTGCTTTATAATAAAGGAAATGAAGCTTGAAAGGATGTTCCTTATGGCATTTTTAGAGAAAGTGAAAGCCACACTGAACAGTAAAACAGGTATCCTCGGTATAGCTGCACTGGTTGCGGCTTGCAGCGGTGTGACTGCATGGGATATGATGGCTTCTGCGGATACCATTGATTCTGCTGAGAATTCAACTACAGAAATCAGACTGGGTGACCTTAATGGAGATAACGAGGTGAATGCATCCGACGCAGCCATGGTTCTGACCGCAGCTGCTTCTGTCGGTGCAGGAGATGTCAGCGGCTTGACGGAAGAACAGGAGCTCGCAGCCGATCTGAACAAGGACGGCGGCTTTAATGCCGTGGATGCAGCACAGATTTTGACTTATGCAGCTTATAGGGGCAGCGGCGGTACAGCCGATCTGGATGCATTTCTGAGTGGTAAACATGAAGAGGAAGAAAGCACGACTGTGCCAAGCACCTCTGTCACAGAGACCTCCACAACAATGACGACCACCACAACGACAACACAAGCACCGATATCAGGATACGTTCTAAATGATATCACAACTAATGCAGATGCTTTTCTTTATTTTGCTGGAAAATATAATGGGCAATTATTAGATGGTCATGCAGTAAATAATTCATATGGTATAAGTTATGGTCATAAAGAAGCGGTTGTCGTTTTAGCAATTTTAAATAACGGATATGTATCTGATAATGTTTTAAAAGAAGTATTTAAAGATTATACAGAGGAAGATATATATAATGGAATAATGCAATATTATGCAACAAGACCTATAGAAGATTTGGCTAAGACGGACGTTAATTTTGCGGAGTTCACAATAGATAACCAATTAGGAAATAAATTAAATGAATTGGATCAATCATATAGAGATGGAGAGCTTGATTCATACTTATATGATGTACTCGTAAATGGAAATGTTGAAGAAAATATAATGTATAATCCGGCTCTTGTTGGAATGCTGGCTAGCTATGATGTTAATAGAAAATATATATCACTAGGAGTGTGCGATTACGTATGTATGGATGCTTTTGCGAATGATTTATGTCAAACTGTTTTTGGAACAAGCTATACAAGATAACCACAATTCTGACAAACAAAAAGCTGTGCAGCGATTGGCTGCACAGCTTAATTTTTTGGAATTACATCTCAAATTCAAACGGATCATAACGCTTGTAAGCGGCTTCATTTTTGGTAACCGGCAGAGCGTCAGCCCATTCTTCGATCATCTTGTCGAAGTCCTCGCCGAACAGACTCACCTGAACGGAATAGATCTGATCCGCATTCCACAGATCCTCCTCCGTTGCACGATCTTCGAGATCATAGCGAACGAGCAGGTAATAAACTTCATCATCCTCTACGATGTAGGGCTTTCCATAATCCTTTTCCTTGATCTCAAGGAGCTTGTTGTAAGCCTTCTCACTGGGAGTATAGTAGATGTCCTCTTCGTTTTCATAATCTTCTTTGTCGATGATTGCAATGATTTTTTCATTTGCGTAGGAAACCGTGGAAGTTGTGGTTTCATCGGAAGAACCGCTTGCCGCCGTTGTGGTTGTGGTAGCTTCCGTGGTTGTTTCGTCACCCTCAGCGGCAATTGTGCTGCCGTTTTCATCGGTTTCTGCCATTGCGGATGCTTCAGTCGTATCCTCAGTACCGACAGTGGTTGTTTCCGTTTCGGTGGTAGTGGTTGTGACAGCAGTGGTGGTTGTGGTGGCAGTATCCGTTACGCCTGCAGCCTCATTGGAAATGGAAGTGCAGTAAGCGTTATATTCCTCCTGAACTACGTTCATTTCGGTCATAACAGCCTCTACGCCGCCGTCATCATATGCCTTTTCAACACGTTCCTTGTAATCCTCGACCATCTTCATCATCTTTTTCTTGCCGTCGGACTTGAGCAGATCGCCTTTACCGTCAACCAGCTTAAAGGCAACATACTGGGAACGAATGGTGTTTTCAAGATAGTATTCTTTAAGCTCGTCCTCAGAATAACCCAGCTCGCTCTCGGTACCGTAGTAGTAGTCGAAAACAGCTTCGCTCTTGTAGCTGGAAGTCATGATCTTGGTGAAGGAATCCTCACTGATACCATTCGCTGTCATGGAAGCTTCGTAGCTGCTCCAGTAATAATCCATCATGAAATCCAGATTCTGCTTGGCTTCCTCATCCAGAGAAAGGCCCAGCTCATCGAACTTCTTTTCAATTGCTACATAGCTGACGCACATCTCGGTTGCTCTGTCCTGAATCCATGTCAGCGTGTCCACGCCTTCAATGGAAGCAGCCTTTACAGCCTTAACGTCATCAACGTTAAATTCTGCATTCTCTGCCTTGAGTTTGGAAAGTGCCTCGTTGTATGCAGAATTTGCATAATAAATGTAAATGCCTGCCGGAACCTTTACGCCGTCCACTTCCATACCGTATCTTGTATCACTGCATCCTGTAAAAACTGCAGCAATACCAACAGCAGTCAGAAATGCGGTAACTTTTTTAAAAATTGACATGATGATACCTCCAAAAAAACAATCTTTCATTATTATACTATATAATTGAAAATAAGTCCATACTTTTTTCAAAAAAAATTTGAAATTTCACAAAAATTTCAGAAACTACTTGCAAATTTCTTCCATAACGTGCTATACTGATAGAAAAGAAACGAAATTTCACCGGAAAGGGTTGGAGAATATGAGAGCATTGATCACGGGGGCAACCTCCGGAATCGGAAAAGAAATGGCAATTTATCTGCATCGTATGGGCTGGCAGCTTGTACTGACGGGCAGAAACGAAGAGATTCTGAAAATGATGGCAGAGAGATTCGGTGAGGGGACAAAATATATAGCCATTGACCTTGCAAAGCCCGATGCACCACAGAAATTGTATGAGTTTTGCAGGGGAACAAGGATAGATTTCCTTATCAACAATGCAGGATTCGGGATATTCGGGGAATTTTCCGAAACGTCCCTTGAGAGTGAGCTGGAGCTGATCAACCTGAATGTGCGTGCCGTGCACATTCTCACAAAGCTGTTCGTCAGGGATTTTGAAAAGCGTGGCAGCGGATATATTATGAATGTAGGCTCCGTTGCAGGATTTATGACGGGACCTCTGATGTCGAGCTATTATGCCTCAAAGAACTATGTTGTCCGTCTGACGCTTGCCATTCGTGAGGAGCTGCGGAGAAAGGGTTCCAACGTGAAAATCAGTGTGCTGTGTCCGGGCCCTGTGAACACGGATTTCAACAATCGTGCCGGTGTGGCCTTCTCGCTGCAGGCAGCCGATGCGAAATATGTCGCACGTTACGCCATTGAGCAGACACTCAGGGGACAGGCAGTCATCGTGCCGATGCTGATGATCCGTCTGGGATTACTCGGAGCAAAGCTGTGTCCGACGCAGCTGCAGGCTGCCATCGTTTGTGAGCTGCAGAAGAAAAAGCTGGGGAACAGAAGATAATCAAAAACTGTTGACGGGCATGTGCCATATGAATCCCCCGGATTCAAAGCTTCAGGGGAGTGTGCGGAGAGGAAGCTCAATATAATCCGAAAAATGTCGGAACTTTGAGATAATTCTCTGCTGAAAATGTCTGAAAACTGATGTTTGATTCCTGTTTTTTTGAAAAAACAAAAAAAATTGAAAAAACGCTTGACAAATGATTTCATTTGTGATATAATATAAAAGCTGTGTGAGAAATACAGCTCATGTGGCGGCATAGCTCAGTTGGCTAGAGTACTCGGTTCATACCCGATTGGTCGCTGGTTCGAATCCTGCTGCCGCTACCATTACGGCCCGTTGGTCAAGAGGTTAAGACACCGCCCTTTCACGGCGGAATCATGGGTTCAATTCCCGTAC
>JAZNUR010000120.1:0-15991 GCA_045592405.1 Oscillospiraceae bacterium | reverse complement strand
TGTAGCCACGCTTACTGATGGTGCCGTCTTCCTTCATCGGGCCGTAGTTTCTGCGGATGTACCACCATACATACGCACTCATGTTACCTACTACGAAACCGTTATGCATATTCTCTGCAACCTGCAGAGCTTCCGGCCAGCGGTCGTTGGAATTTGCCTCACTGTTTGGAACATATACTTCCGTCATCCAAATTTCCTTGCCGCTGCTTTCCAGTGCCGGGAAGTCCATCCAGTCTCTTGTTGTACCATAGAAATGTGTTGCAAACAGGTCACAGTTTGCCCATGCCTTCTGGTTGTTCATGATCTTGGAGTAATACTTCTTGCCGCCGTCTTTGCCTCCTAAAATCCACGAAGCATTTTCAGGAGTATACTGGAACGATTCGGGCGACATGAGTCTTGTGCTTGTGATCTTATCACCGTAGTTTGCGATGAAGTCCGTCGTTTCATCCGATGACCAGTATGTCCAGTCATGTGCATAGTCAGGTTCGTTCTGAACAGAAATTGCATAAAGATCAACGCCGTTGTTTTTCATGTAATTACCAAAATCATTCAGATGCTGTGCATATGCACCATAATTTGATTTCGGCAAATGCAGTTTGCCGTTGCCGCCGCCGGATTCCGCAATATTTCCCGGCGGTTCCCAGGGAGAAGCAAAGACGTAAGCACCCATTTTCGCAGCTGCCTGTGCCGTCGGAAGTGCCTTGTTCCACTGATTCTTATCAGGGTTAACAAAGACTCTCAGGACGGTGAATCCGAGTTCGTCCGGACCATTGCCGAACGCCTTCTGTCGCTGTGCAGCGGTCATATCCTGCCCCGTCCATTCGGGATGATTGATACCGCCCACACCACGGATGATCTGGTACTCCGTTCCCGTGTTGATCACGCAGGTGTCGGCCGCATCTGCTTTGTTCACAGGCAGCAGCACTGCTGTAGACATCAGCATCGCTGTTGCTGTTACTCCGGCAAGAAACGCCTTGAGTTTGTCATTTGAAAAGATCTTCATACTTTTCCTCCTTTTTTAAATATAATCTGAAATAATTATATATTTTAATATTAGCACAAAAATGCTAATAAGTCAACCCATTTTTTGATTTTTTTGGTGAATTGTTTTTCTGCGACATTATTTTTTCATAAAATTATAAAAAAGTGATAATAAGTTCCTCATAAAGTGGATAATATTATGCTTCGAAAAAATGGATTGGTATTGCAAAAAACTGCCAAATACAGTATAATGATAATAAAAAATAAGGAAGTATTTTATATGAAAAAATGCATTTCATTTTTAAAACAAGAAATTGTTCTATGTATTGCCACTGTTCTGGCGGTGACTTCTGCTTTTATCGTTCCGCCTGATGGTGAATATTTATCATACATTGATTTTCGTACATTAGGAATTCTGTTCTGCTTGATGGCAGTTATGGCAGGGTGGCAGGGAATTGGAGTATTCCGCAAACTGGCACAAGGATTGATATCCAAGGTTCATAGTATGCGGCAGCTTGTACCGATCCTTGTTCTCCTCTGTTTCATTAGCAGTATGTTCATGACGAATGATGTTGCTCTGATTACGTTTGTTCCATTCACATTCGTCGTCCTTGAGTTATCGGGCAAAGAGTCGAAAACCCGTCATGTGATTCCGATCATCGTGATGCAGACGATAGCGGCAAATCTTGGAAGTATGCTTACTCCCATCGGTAATCCGCAGAATCTGTATCTTTATGGAAAAGCAGGTCTATCGCTGTGGGAATTCCTACTTTTAATGCTTCCATACACTGCCTTGTCATGTATCCTGCTTCTGATTTGGTGTATATGGTATACCCGAAAGGAATCAGCTACATTGAATGTAGAATTTTCAGATAATACAGAGATTTCAAGTTCCCGCAACTGCTTGATTTATCTGATTTTGTTTATACTTTCTCTATTGACAGTGGCACATATTGTGCATTATTTGATCACGCTTGGAGTAGTGCTGTTTATTGTATTGATTGTGGATAGGCAGGTGCTTAAAAAAGTGGATTATTCCTTGCTGTTGACATTTATTGCATTTTTTGTGTTTATCGGAAATATGGGTAGAATTCCGGCATTCCGTGAATTCCTCGAACAGATTCTTGCGGGAAACGAATCAGTGACTGCAATTGCTGTAAGTCAGGTTATCAGCAATGTACCGGCAGCTTTACTCCTATCGGGATTCACAGATCAATACAAGCAGCTCATTATTGGTACAAATCTTGGAGGACTCGGTACATTGATTGCATCCATGGCAAGTCTGATTTCGTTCAAATACGTTGTAAAAGAAAATGCAGAAGCAAGAGTGAAGTACCTGCTGTATTTTACGGCTGCTAATCTTGTTTTCCTTGCTGTTTTACTGGGTATGTATTTTATGATCGCATAGAAATCCCCCCGAAACAGTAGATCTAAAAGTTTACAGGGTAAAATGAAAGCTCCGGCCGAAACCGGAGCTTTCAATCTATACAAGCGTTGTTACTGCATCTTGTAAGCGTCGATCATCTTCTTAACCATCTGGCCGCCGATGCTGCCTGCTTCTCGTGCAGTCAGGTCACCGTTGTAGCCCTGCTTCAGAGTTACGCCAACCTCGTTAGCAGACTCCATCTTGAAACGCTCCATTGCTTCTTTGCCCTTCTGAGTAAATTCGCCCTTCATAATAATTCTCCTTTATTTGAGTTGAATTTCATTTGTTTACTGATGCGGTTTCTGCCGCAAAAGTAGTATGAGCAAACTGATTTGGATTATCATAGGGAAATAGTGGAGCTAAAAAAATTTTAAAATCGACAGTATCTTACACAATTTTAGTCGTCCAGTCCTCCAGATTCCAGACCTCATCGACAATATCCATGTAGAACTCGGGTTCATGGCTGACGAGGAGCACTGTACCCTTGAAATCCTTGACAGCCGTTTTCAGTGCATCCTTTGCGTCCACATCCAGATGATTGGTAGGCTCATCGAGTACCAGCAGATTTACAGGTTTGAGCATCAGACGGCACAGGCGAACTTTGGCGTTTTCGCCGCCGGAAAGCACCTTCATCTGGGAGGTGATATGTTCTGTTGTGAGTCCGCATTTGGCAAGTGCTGCACGCACTTCCGCATTGGTCATCGACGGATATTCATCCCAGATGGTCTGGAGTGCTGTATCATTTGTTGCAATTTCCTCCTGCTCAAAATATCCCACTTCAAGGAACTGATCATGTTCCACCGTACCGGAGATTGGTGGAATGAGTCTGAGCAGTGTTTTCAGCAGGGTGGATTTACCAAGTCCATTCACTCCACGGATGGCAATTTTCTTATTGCGTTCAATGATCGGAGAAACCTGTCTTGTCAGCGGTTCGTCATAACCGAGTACCAGATTCTCACCGGAAATCACCACTCTGCCGGGTGTTCTTGCCGACTGGAAGGAAAACACCGGTTTTGGCTTTTCATGCGTTTTCTCGATAATATCCATCCTGTCCAGCTTCTTCTGACGGGATTTTGCCATATTGGTGGTGGCAACCCTTGCCTTGTTGCGGGCAATGAAATCCTGCAGATCGGCAATTTCCTTCTGTTGTTTTTCATATGCCTGCTCGATCTGGCGTTTTTTCAGTTCATACATTCTCTGGAAATTCTCATAATCTCCCGTGTATCTGGTCAGTACCGCATTTTCTACATGATAGATCACGTTGACAACGTCATTGAGGAAGGGAATGTCATGCGAAACCAGAATGAAAGCGTTCTCATAATTCTGGAGGAAATTTTTCAGCCAGGCAATGTGATTTTCATCGAGGAAGTTTGTAGGCTCGTCAAGAATCAGGATCATCGGATTTTCAAGCAACACCTTGGCAAGCAGTACCTTCGCACGCTGACCGCCTGAAAGCTCGGAAACATCACGGTCAAGTCCGATTTCACCAAGTCCCAGACCATTGGCATATTCCGAAATCTTTGCATCTATCGTATAGTAGCCGCTATATTCCAGAATGCTCTGAATTTCGCCGACTTCTTCCATTGCCTCATTCACTTCTTCTTCGCTGCAATCTGCCATTTTGTCATACAGTGCGAGCATTTCCTGTTCAAGATCGGACAAATGTGCGAAAGCATCATGGAGCACATCACGGATGGTTTTTCCCTTCTGCAGCGTACTGTACTGATCGAGGTATCCCGTGGTAATACGGCGGCACCATTCAATTTTACCCTCATCCGGCATGAGCTTTCCTGTGATAATATTCAGAAATGTGCTTTTGCCCTCTCCGTTTGCACCGACAAGTCCTACGTGCTCACCTTTTAGCAGACGGAAGGATGCGTCGTTGAGGATCTGTCTTGCCCCGAATCCGTGCGTTACGTGTTCCACATTTAAGATACTCATAATTACTCTCCTTATACGGTATTTTTCCATACAGAAAAGGCTCTGCCATTTCCAGACGGAACCTTGCATATCCTGTGATTCTGTTACATTATACCATGAAAATATTAATAAATCAAGCATTGGTCATAATTTATCTACTTGACCGATGAATCCTCAGATGTTATAATAAAATAGGCATATAATAAACATACTAAAAGGAGAATGAACCTATGATCAAACAGCTGAATCATGATCCGATTTTGCTTGCACGCAGATCGGAAACTGCAACCGCAGCGGATCTTCAGACCGCACAGGATCTGCTGGACACACTGACAGCCAATAAGGAACGCTGTGTTGGGATGGCGGCGAATATGATCGGTGTTTGCAAGCGTATCATTGTGTTTGACAATGACGGTACGAACATGACCATGTTCAACCCTGAGATATTAAAAAAATCCGGCCCCTTTGAAACGGAGGAAAGCTGCCTGTCACTTCTTGGAGGCCCACGGAAAACGATGCGTTACCGTTCGATTAAAGTGCGGTATCAGGATGAATTGTTCCGTACACGCATAAAAACCTTTCACGGACTTCCGGCACAGATTATCCAGCATGAGATTGACCATTGTAATGGTGTATTGATTTGATGATTCAGTAAAGGAGGAAATGATGTCCGAACAGAAATTTGCATTCACATCGGAGCAGCAGATCAGACTTGTAAATGGTGCCTCATTTTTTGGTACTGCTCCCATACCTGAACATGGTATCCCGCGTCTTCAGCTTCTGGACGGCGGGACGGGAATTAATTTTGAGCAGCTTTTCGGTGATTTTTTAAGCCATGCAGGAAAGGATGGCATTGGCGGTGATGCTCTGAGAAACGTACTTCGTTATTTTTATACGCCGCAGGAGCTTCCCGATGATGTCTCAAGAGAGCTTCATGCATGGATTACAAAGAAACTGGAAGAGCGATTTCCATCCATGACACCGCCCGGATGCTATCCACCGGGCATGATGCTTGCCGCAACATGGAATCCCGATATCGTTTATGCAGTCGGTGAAGCGTTGGGAATGGAATCCCGAGCCTATGGCGTCAATGTACTGCTTGGTACACCGAATGTCAATCTGCATCGGGATATCCGAAACGGCAGATTGTTTGAGGGATATTCCGAGGATCCTTGTCTGGTTTCAACTTTGGCACCGGCATTGGTGCAGGGAGTACAGTCTCAGGGGGTTGCAGCAAATGTCAAGCATTTTGCGGCAAACCATCAGGAAACCAACCGCATGAATATTGATGAGCATATTTCGGAGCGTGCCCTCTATGAATTGTATTACCCCGCATTCCACGCCTGTGTGGATGCAGGTGTTGCCACGGTGATGAGTGCCTATAATCAGATCAACGGCGTACCCTGTACGGAAAATCGTTTCATGCTCCATGATATGCTGCGTGAGGAATGGGGATTCGAGGGTGTCGTGATGTCTGACTGGAATGCGGTGTATCATCCGGCAAATGCCATCAATGCGGGAAATGATCTTGCAATGCCCGGTCCCATCGCACCGGATGCATTGATGGCTGCCTATGAAGACGGAACTCTCGATCGGAACGCTCTTGCTGTCTCTGCAAACCGGATCGCCGAACTTGCGAAAACCTACGCAAAGCCAGCGGAAGGTGAAATCTCCACTGAAATTACGGACAAAGCAGCATATGATGCCGCAGCAGAAGGCATTGTTCTTCTGAAAAATGAACGGAATGTGCTGCCGTTGTCCGGAAATTCACATATTGTATTGTATGGCGAACACGCTGAACATCTGCTTACCTGTGGCGAAGGCAGTGCAGGCATCCTCACCACGAGGAACATTTCGCTCTATTCCGCACTTTCCGATAAATTTGATACAGTTTCTCTGTATAACATGGGTACGTCCGCCGATGCACTGCTCTATGTGTACAGCCTTCCGGGGCAGGAGGGACGTGATCGTGAGGAGATCGGACTGCCCGAGTGTATCAAAAAAGAACTGGAACAGCTATGTGAGTCTGCGGAAAACCGCAATATGAAGAAAATTCTGGTGTTGAATGTCAGTGCACCCGTTGTGCTTGGAGAATTTGCGGAACGATTTGATGCGATATTCTGTATTTTCCTTCCGGGGATGCAGGGTGCAAATGCACTTGCCGATTGTCTTTGCGGCAGTGTGAATCCGTCGGGAAAGCTGCCGCTTACATGGCCGAAGCGTGCGGAGGATATGCCTACATTTCTGCATTTTCCCGGGGATGGAATGCAGGTGCAGTATGGCGAGGGAATCTTCGTCGGATATCGTTGGTACGATGCACGAAATACAGAACCACTTTATCCTTTCGGACACGGACTTTCCTACACACAGTTTGAGATTCTTTCTTTGACTGCGGATGCGGAAACATTTGAAGATCATATTACGGTTACAGCTGAGGTTGTCAATACGGGAGCTTGTGCCGGAAAAACCGTGGTCCAGCTCTATATTTCCGATCCGATAAGCACACTGACAAAGCCGGTCCGTGAATTAAAAGCATTCCAGAAGATAAGCCTTGCTTCGGGTGAGCAAAGAGTGGTTTCCTTTACTCTGGATAAATTCGCTTTTGAGAGCTATGATCCGAATCTTCACTGTTTTACGATGGAGGAAGGGTATTATCAGATTACCGCAGGATTTTCCTCACGGGATCTTCGTGCATCGTGCACCGTGTATGCCGATGTCAAGTCTCCCTATTCTTACGGTGCGGACACTTCCGTGCTGACGATTATGGGACGGGAGGAGCTGCGTAGCGAAGTGCAGCAGTTTTTTGCAGAGCTGCGGCTTCCGTGGTCCGCTGTTCTGACGAGCTATGAATATACCGCACAGGATACCATCGGACAGATCCTTGCACAGATAAACTGTAATCCCGACAGCAGGGAAGTGCTGTACAGCCGCCTTTCGAGAATCAAAAAATCATAAAAAAATGAGGATTCCCCAACATAGGAGGGGAATCCTCAAAAATGATCCTTTCGCCTGCATCAGCAGGCTATTTTCTTTATGCGGCAAGTATTCTGCGTTTGAGTACCCCAAGATCGAATACATCCACCTTGCCGTCATCGGTCAGATCGGCTGCAGAGAATTGTTCGGCAGAGAACGACTCAAGAGTAAGCAGATATTTCTGCAGCAAGATGATGTCCACAGTATCGGCTGTACCGTCAAGGTTCACATCCCCGATGATTGGACTTTCAGGTCCCGTGAGAATTTCCTGTTTGATGAGCTTCAGCAGTGAGTAATCGCCAACAGCGTCCTGTGTGATCTCCCAGATCATAATCCCGCCATATCCCGTTGCGAGATCGCATTTCTTTTTCATGGTTTCAGAACCGTTGTAAGCAACACCGTTGTAAACGTCAGCGGAATAATTTGCAGGATCCGACGTAACCAGTTCAGAAAACGGAACGTAGGAATTCCAGTCAAGTGAGCCGTCTGCATGATATCCTCTGCCATAGAACGGAACGCCCAGTACAAGCTTGTCCTTCGGGATACCACGTTCCACATGGAAGAATCTCAGGCAGGTTTTGGCAAATTCAAGGGTAGAATGCGAATCCTTGTCACCTTCATTATCGTACGCCATCACGTTGAGAAAGTCAAAGAGTGAAAAGGTTTCGTTCGAAACACGAACTGCCACCCATTGAGCTGTTGCGGTCGTCATCAGATAATCACGTTCATCACAAAGTTCCCGAAGAGAAACACACCATTCTGCATAATTGTTCCACAGATCACTCGCAGAGCCAAGCTCTATGTCCAGATCAATGCCGTCGAGGTTGTGTTTTTCGCAGTATTCCATGATATTTTCATTGAACGCAGCCATTGTTTCCGGATCCTTCAAAAGCGGAGGATAATTGTCACAGCCACCGCCTCCGCCCAGTGCGGCAAGTACCTTGACACCGTTCGCGTGAGCCTTGTCCACAATGGCTTTCATTTCCGAATCGGGTATGTAGCAGAAAAGTTCTCCGTTTGCATCGGGGTTGCAGAATGCAATATTAATATGCGTGAGTGTGCTGAAATCCATATTCTTGTATGCCTGATAAGACCAGTCAGGAAGATAACCGACCACACGGCGTTCAGTCGGACCTGCGTTTTCCGCATCGGCAACGGAATCTGCCGTGACAATGTCGATCTCATATAGAGTAATGGTGGAATTCTGTGCCATGACGGATACGGAATCGAGCAGTGACATATCCGAACCAAACTGTTCCTTCATATCTTCGTAGGAATAAAATAAGGCGTTGTCGATTTTGGCACAAGGGGTAACCGTTGTCCATTCCTCACCACCCGACCACGAGGAAAGAACAAAAACAGGTGCCTGATTGCCGTCGCATACAAGACGTACCATATGATCTTCATTAAATAATGACGTGTCTTTCACTTCAAGCGTAACTGCTGAATGCCATGGTTCGGCGGATACTTCGCCGCTGAATAAATTGGATACCACTTTGATTTCGGTGGAAACCGCCGCCACAGGAAATGCATTGAGCAGCAGAACAGCACCGATGAACAGGGAAACTATGGTTCGGAATCGTTTCATATGGATCCTCCTTTTTCATGAGTGTATAATTTATTATAGTAGATTTATCGGCGTATGTCAATTCTTTTGCAGACGTTAATAATAATTTTATAGTTTTGTGAAAAAATGATAAAATTTAGTCACAATCTTAACAAGAATTTGTATAAATACTGTGCTATAATGAGAATTAAATATTTACATGAAAGGAATGTAAAAAGAATGTCAAAACACAAACAGCTGCTGTGCATTGCATCGGCAGTTTGTATTATGTTCTGTGGATGTTCCACAAAGACAACGGAACTGATCGCAGAAATGACGGAAGAAGGATATGTGCAAACAATGAGCGAAGAACAGGAAATCACAAAAATTAACACAAACTTTCTCAAGCAATTGGAAAATACAAACCCCATTTCTGGTGAAATATTCTGTGCGGATCCCACTGCGGTAGAATATCATGGCAGGCTGTACGTTTTTGGAACGAACGACCACCAGCAGTATGAGGCGGTCGGCAATGAGGGGAAGAATACTTACGAAAAGATTCAGTCCATTGTTGTTTTCTCGACAGATGATATGATGAACTGGACATATCACGGTGCAATCAATGTAAAAGCGGTTGCACCCTGGATCATCAGTTCATGGGCACCATCGATCGTAGCAAGGGAGGAAGACGACGGACTCACGCATTTTTACCTGTATTTTTCAAACAACGGTCTTGGTGTCGGCGTAATTACAGCGACCGATCCCCTTGGACCATGGTCCGATCCTTTGGGTGAACCGCTTGTTTATACCAATATGGAGGGTATCGGTGATTGTCCGAATCCCTTCGATCCGGGTGCCTGTATTGATGATAACGGCGTTGGCTGGCTGACTTTCGGCGGCGGTACAGCAAAGCAGGGTACAAGCTTTATGCCGGGGGTTACAAGAATCGTACAGCTTGGGGAGGATATGGTATCTTTTGCAAGTGAGTTTTCCGAAATCAGGGCACCCTATTTCTTTGAGGCGAGCGAACTCAATTACATCAACGGAACCTATGTATACACCTACAATAATAATTGGGATACCCGAATTGAGTGGGGAATTCAGAATGCCGACAGACCGGATGCGTGCAGCATGGCATATATGACCTCCAAGACTCCGCTTGATACCGACAGCTGGGTGTACCGCAAGGATTATCTTTGTAACCCCGGAGAAGCAGGGCTTGGCTACAGCAACAACCATTCACATCTTCATAAATACGCAGGGAAGTACTATCTGTTCCATCATACATTGATGAAACAGATGGCAATGCCGACGGAGGGCGGATTCCGCAGTCTCTCCGTTGTGGAAGTGTTCGTGAATGAGGAAACGTTGGAAATCAATAAGGCAAGACCGAATCCTGTCGGCGTGGAGCAGATAAAATTCTTTGACGCTTCTGCGTGCAATCAGGGAGAAACCTTCTTTACTTCAAGCGGTGCAGGATTTGAAACCGATGAAAATGGAATGGTGACCGGCGTGAAAAGTATGGAAAACGGAGCTGTTCTTTGTATCAAAGGTGTGGAATTTCATAAAGAAACATCCTCAGTATTCAGTGCAGTTGTCAAAGGAAGGGGAAGCGTGGAGATTCGACTGGACGACCCCGAATCGGACTGTGTGGCAGCGATTACGTTTGACAGCGATGAGTTTCAGGGCGTCTTTGATACCCTCAAAAAGAAACCCGATGGCATACATGATATGTACATTGTCTTTTCAGACGCCGACATCGTGCTTGACAACTGGCAATTCCGTTAAGATTGTTACTGACATAATTATGGAAAGGTGATAATACCTATGAGAACGAAACTGACAGCAATGCTGATCACTGCAGTGATCATGGCAACAGGATGTGCAGCTTATGCACCGGCATACGCAGCGGATAAGATCGGTGATATCAATTCCGATGGTAAGATCAGTGCTGTGGATATTGTACTGCTGGATGAGTATCTTCTTTGCAGGAGAATGCTTATTGAAGAGCAGCTTCGTAATTGTGATTGTACAAAGAATGGTAAGATTGATGCATTTGATCTTGCAGTACTGAAAAAACTTGCTTCAGAACCGCAAACCGAAACTCCCGTTGAGCCGGAGGGAGAGGTACTGGAGGAAAAGGGGCTGGTACACAGCGGTTTTGCGACCTATTACGACGGCGGATATGTAGGAGGCTGTGCAATGCTTGATCCGGTTTCAAAGGAAGACTACTGGATCACGGCAATGAATATTTTTGATTATGACAACGCATTGCTTGCAGGTGCGTATCTGGAGGTTACCGGAGAACACGGCACGATCAATGTACTGGTTACAGATTTGCTGCCCGAAGGACAGAAGGGGGATCTGGATCTGTACATAGATGCATTCCCGCTGATTGCACCCGCAATCAAAGGAAAGGTTCCTGTAACATGGAAGATCGTTCCGCTTGACAGTGCGGAGAATGCACCGGTTTCCTATAAGTTCAAGGAAGGCAGCAGCCGTTATTGGTGTGCGGTTCAGGTCAGAAACCACCGCTATCCCATTGCAAAGCTGGAATACCGCAATAAGTCGGGAGAATTTGTTGAGCTTCCCAGAAGGCATTACAATTATTTTGAGAGTGACAGCATGGGCGAAGGACCGTATACATTCAGAATCACAGATATTTATGGTTCGGTTGTCATTGATGAGAATATTCCCCTCAATCCTAATGGAATTGAGGAGGGCCATGTCCAATTACCGAAATAAAACCATTAACGGAGGGCAATTATTTGGAAAAATTGCCCTCCGTATCCTTAATTATGAAGAAATTTGTAATATTTTGTCGAAAACAGAGAATAATTTTTGTTCATTTTGGTGGAAATGCCTATTGAAATATTCAACAATGTATGATAAAATTAAGAAGTATAAATATATTGTGAACTGGGAGGAAATGATTTATGAAGTCAAAAACAATAAAAAAGCTTTTGAGCATCCTCACCGCCGGTTTGGTTGTCAGTTCGGTAAGTACGTTGTATCTGGTTCATTCGGAAAAGACGGAAAACGGAACGATACCTGTTACTGACAGCAATCGCAGCGAGTTGATCGGTGTTGACAATCCCGATGATTATTTTCTGGGTGTAGCATCCTTCTTCTCCGTTTTTCTGCAGGGTGATTTCGAAGCAAACCAGTCCGACTGTGAGGGAAGACTTGCAGCAGGCGGCAACGCCAACGTCGGTACGGTAGAGCATTACTCCATTGGTGCCAAGCTTGATCCGAGCTTTTCAGGTGCTAAGGTAGTAATTGGTGGGGATACACTCATCAATATTGAGGCTGACAGCAAGAAGATGGTCATGGGATCGTATGGTACAGTCAGTGACCAGATTCGACAGTATATGGACAATGACCTTTGTCAGGTGTACGAAGGAGAGCTTTTCAATTTTGACGAGGAATTTGAAAAACTCAAAGATAAGAGCAAGATGCTTGCAGAAGCGGATGAAAACGCAAGACTTGAAATAGACCCTAATTTCAACGGCGGCTGGAATGTGTATGGTGAGGATGAAGTCCTCAATGTTTTGAATCTTGATGCTGAGGCACTTGCAAAGTTCAATGGTGATTATATCCAGCTTGATGTGCATATCCCGGATGGTTCCTATCTGGTAATCAATGTTGCCGGTGATGATGTCAAGATGCCGACAACAAATGTTAAGATTTATGACCTTGACGGAACTCTCCTTGCACAATCTACAGAAAATATGCCGGTTCTGTACAACCTGTACGAAGCTGAGAGCTTCAATTATTCCGGTTCCATTCAGGGTTCTACTCTTGCTCCCAACGCTGACGCAACGGCGATTGATGTTTATGGCCATGTGGCTGGTGCAACAATTGCAAAGTCCTTTGAGGGTAACATTCAGTTCGGTTACTCTATGTTTAATCCTGAGTTCACTGTGATTCCTGAGGAGCCTACAGAAACAACAACTGAAACCACCACAACAACAACTACTACGACAACAACTACGACCACGACTACTACCACCACAACTACAACGACTACTACCACCACAACCACAACTACGACAACAACTACTACCACCACTACTACTACCGAGCCGACAACAACTTCCACAACTACAACGACGTCGACAGAGCCTACCACCACAACCACTACGACTACCACAACTCAGCCAACGACAACAACAACTACGACGACCACAACTCAGCCAACGACGACAACTACGACCACGACTACGACAACAACGACTACGACCACCACCACCACGACAACGACGACCACCACCACGACAACGACGACAACAACCACTACCACGACCACAACGACTACGACCACTACCACCACGACAACAACGACTACAACCACAACCACGACTACGACAACAACGACGACCACAACTACGTCGACAATGCCTGAAACTGTGGCTGAAATTACCGACGTGGCAACAACGACCACTACACCGGTGATTTCAAGTGGTTCACCGGAAACAGGCGAGAGCAAATTACCGTTTGGAATGGCGGCGGTTATGATTACATCCGTTGCAGCGATGTTGGCGACCGGCGTTTACAAAAAACATAAATAATTCATGAAAGGAACATTGCGATTTTGCAATGTTCCTTTTTGTTTTATGGAAATGTTGACAAGTGTGTATAAATCATGATATAATTTCAGTAGGATACAAATATAATTTTGTCTTGATGGCATACACACAGTTTGTTGATAACCATGTATTGGTAATCCCAAAATACGAACGGAGGAGAAGTGAATGAAACTCCATAAATTCCTTGCTGCGGCGGCAGCAATTGTTATGACATTGTTTACGACGGTGGATGATTATACCCCATCAGCCAAAGCCATCGGCTCCGAGGTTACGTTTGCCCAGTTTGATGTATCTGTAAACGGCGGTGAACCGATTCGGGGTGTTGACGTTTCGTCCATTCTTGCCATAGAACAGGCAGGTGTTGTGATGTACAACGAGTATGGGAATGTACAGGACATCTTTCAGACGCTTGCGGAGAACGGTGTGAATTACATTCGTGTACGTGTCTGGAATTCGCCCTATGATGCATCCGGAAACAGCTATGGTGCAGGAAACTGTGATGTGAAAACCGCAGCTGAAATCGGACGCAGAGCAGCAAAATATGGTCTGAAGCTGCTTGTGGATTTCCATTATTCGGATTTTTGGGCAGACCCCGGAAAGCAGACTGTGCCCAAAGCGTGGAGGGGGTATTCTCATGAGCAGAAAAAACAAGCGATCTACGACTTCACAGCACAAAGTTTGCGTGTGATTTCCGATGCAGGTGCAGATATCGGCATGGTGCAGGTCGGAAATGAAACAAACTGTTTTTTCTGTGGTGAGGATGATATGTACAAGATCTGCGACCTGTTTGCAAGCGGCTGTAAGGCAGTTCGTGATTTTGATAGGTCTGTCATGATCGCACTGCATTTCGCGAATCCGGCAACAGGATATTTTGACTGGTATGCAAAAGTACTCAACGAATGCAGCGTGGATTATGATGTGTTTGCAGCTTCGTATTATCCCTATTGGCATGGAACAACGGACAATCTTACCTCGGTTTTGAAATCCATAGGCAACACATATAATAAATACGTAATGGTTGCGGAAACTGCATACCCCTATACAAATGAAGACGGCGATACATTCGGAAATGCTGTAACTTCGTCTTCCAGCGGCGTGGAATTTCGGTATCCGATTTCAGTGGAGGGGCAGGCACAGTGCCTTTCCGATGTGTTTCAGGCAGTTGCAAATGTTGGAAGCAAGGGCATTGGCGTGTTCTACTGGGAACCTGCGTGGCTTGGCAAACCGAATATTTCCTGGGAGGAACAGAAGAAACTCTGGGAGCAGTATGGTTCCGGCTGGGCAACAAAATATGCAGGAGAGTATGATGCTTCAGCAACAGATGTTGGCGGTTCATCCTATGATAATCAGGCACTTTTCGATTTCAATGGAAAACCTCTGGAATCGCTGAAGGTTTTCACACAGATACATCCGCAAAAACAGACGGAGCCTGCCGGAGCCCAAGTCAAGGAAGGTGCATACAGGATCAAAAATGTCAACAGCGGACTTTACATGACCGTTGCGAATGCACAGGAATCAGCCGGTGCCAATGTTGTGCAGTATACGGCTGATGGTGCAGACCTGTATAATACCTGGTACGTTAAAAGTGTGGGCGATGGGTATTATGCGATCTATTCCGGCCTTGGGGACGGAAATACCTATATGCTTGATCTGTATCAGGGGAAAGCGGAGAATAAAACCAATATCGGAATTTATACGGATACCGGATCCGATGCCCAGAAATTCAAATTTATTGTGAATGACGATAATTCCCATTATATCATAACAAAGGCAACAAGAGGCAGGAGTGTCATTGAGATCGTGGATGCGATGGATGAAGATGGCGGCAATGTACAGCAGTTTCAGGTCAATGGGCATAATTGCCAGAAATGGATCTTAGAACCGGTTGAGGAATTTTACAGCACGGGCGACCTGAATAACGACGGTAATGTCAATGCATTCGATCTGGCGATGCTGAAAAAGTGGATTTTGACGGATGGAAAAAGGAAATCCGGAGACGTCAATGATGATGGCGACGTCACCATGGTGGATGTCGTATTTCTGCAAAAGCATCTTCTCGGGCGTGAAAAATTCACTCCAAAAAAGGGAGGAACACCTAAGAATACGATTTTTCCGAGAATATAGTTTTCAGCAGGTTAGAGGTGCACTTTGTGCAGATAGCTGGCAGAAATTGATTGAAAAACATGGAAAAAACAGACAAGATATGTTTATTTTGTCCACTTAATATGTAAATAGTGGGTTGCGGAAAATGTAATAAAATGCTACAATAATTATAACAAAATATTAATATTATAAATGTTTTGTGTGTATCAAATAAAATTTATAATTAAGGGGGATATCTACCATGAAACTGAAAAGGATCACGGCAGGAATCACAGCAGTAATGTGCTGTGCCGGGATGCTGAGTCTGATGCCGTATGGTGGCGTACAAACGTATGCGGCAGAGGCAGTGTACAATGATTTCGAGGTCGACTACGAAGGTTGGCACGGAACGAACTACGATGTAGTCCTGACAGCAGAAGAAGGTGCAGGCTACAACGGCAGCAGAGGTATGAC
>JAZNUR010000119.1:0-4419 GCA_045592405.1 Oscillospiraceae bacterium | reverse complement strand
CCGTTCAAGTCCCAAAAACACTCGAAAAAGGCCTTAGGTGATCCACGGTTTTGCGAATAAAATTTTAGTGTCCACATACGCAAAAAAGTCCGAAATATCGGACTTTTTTGGCATGTGATCTTTTTCGTCACATATAGATGGAGCTTGTGACAGGATTCGAACCTGCGACCCGTTCATTACGAATGAACTGCTCTACCGACTGAGCCACACAAGCATTTTATATTCATTTTAAATTTTTGCAAGGCTTGCGGTGTCCGCCGTGATGTCGCTTTACTGACAACTCACGACCCGTTCATTACGAATGAACTGCTCTACCGACTGAGCCACACAAGCATTTGATATTCAGTTGTAATTTTGCAAGGCTTGCGGTGTCCGTTGTGATGTCGCTTTACCGACAACCCACGACCCGTTCATTACGAATGAACTGCTCTACCGACTGAGCCACACAAGCATTTGATATTCAGTTTTGATTTTTGCAAGGCTTAGCAGTCCGTTGTGATGTCGCTTTACCGACAACCCATGACCCGTTCATTACGAATGAACTGTTCTACCGACTGAGCCACACAAGCAAGTCATACAATTGCATTCGTAAAACAATTCTGCAATTGTAAATCACAACATTGCTATTATATCATATTTCACCGGAATTGTCAAGTGCTAATTTATAAATCCTACTCCTCCGGAAATGAAAACAATTCTTCGACCGTAACGCCGAAAACCTTCGCAATGTCCATTGCAAGCTTGAGGGAGGGGTTGTACTGCCCTCTTTCTAAACGGATGATCGTTTCACGCCGAACACCGACCAGTTCCGCAAGATCTCCCTGCTTCATGTTAAATTTTGCACGGTATTCCTTCAGTTTTGTAATCAGTTCGGGCATATTATGCCTCCTCTTCTTCGTCAGAAACGCTATACTTTCGTTCAATCAGCAGGAAGAAACCACTTCGCATTGCCGAAAATAATCCGACCATCATAAAGAATGCACTTCCGATGTTGGAAGCATTCAATTCCACCATAGCGTTGAAATCCAGAATATTCAGCACTGTAACTCCCACGATACCTATGATAATCAGCGTTCCACAGGTGAAGCCCTCTGCCTTGTTCAGGCTTTCTTTTGCCATTTCATCCTCCTTTATCAACTGAGAACCGCTGAATTTTGGAGCAAGCCACAGGAACAGTGCAATAATCATGAAAAGGCAGAGTATACTGCTGATCAGAAATGGGATATTCTGTCCTCTGACTCCCATAAGATCCATCACCAGATTCGCTCCATTGCAGAACATGATTGACAGATAGGCAAGAAATGATGACATATGCTCCTGATAAAGTGTACGTACTTTTTTTCTGTTCTTTCCCATGATTTATACCTCCACTTATACTTTGAGTGATGTTTTTGTCACTCTATGTGATAATTATATCACATAATAGATAGAATGTCAATAAGAAAGTGACAAATTCATCACTTTTAGGAGGGATATACAAATCAAAGCACAAGCATTTGAATATTCTGCACAAATACAAAGGGACAGAAAAAATAAAAATGCACCGCCCAAGCAGTGCATTTCAAAAAATTGCTTACTTGTTTACAGCTTCCTTCAGGTTCTTACCAGCCTTGAAAGCGGGAGCCTTGCATGCCGGAACATCCTGCATCTCACCTGTGCGGGGGTTCTTGCACTTCTTTGCACTACGCTCACGAACCTCAAATACGCCAAAGCCTGTCAGGGAAACCTTTTCACCTGCTACCAGTGTATCCTTGATAGATTCCAGAACTGCATTAACTGCCAGATCTGCGTCCTTCTTAGAGCAGTCGAGCTTTTCAGCAACTGCCTGAATCAGTTCAGCTTTTTTCATGGTTACATCCTCCAAATAGTAATAATATATTAGTATTATAAACGATAATTAGGGATTTGTCAAGATTTTTTGGAAAAATCGGCGTTCTTACAGATTTTTGGGCTGTTTTACGTCTGTTTTTAGATAATATCATAGAAATTGCACCAAAAACCCCGAAAAACCTTGACAAACACGGGATTTCCCGTTCCACGGGTCTTTACCTTATTTATATAGTGACGGGATTTCGTCTTTGCAGACAGCACCATTAACCACATATGCAGTATTCTCCCCACACAATCTTGCAATATCCCCGGAGCAAATCTGGCTTTCTGATATAAATTGTACTTCAGGAACGAAATATGGTAGTATTTTTACCATGACTCAGCAATATTTTCAATTTTTTCAAAAAGATTTTCATAAACCACTTGTCATTCCTTTTAAAAAATGATATAATATCTTTATACATGTTAATTTCAGAAAGGACTGTCTTATGCAGCGGGTGAAACCTCCTGCTGTTTTAAACTGACAGATGGATTTAAAAATGGGTAAGTTTTTTTCTAACATATGGACAAAGCGTGGTGTTTCACTGCTCAGTCCGCTGTACTGCATACCGGTCATTTATTTGTCCTATCTCTCGATTTTCTTTGAAATGACGGTCATCACGCCCACCACGGTGTGTGTGCTGATTTCCGCTGTTTCGCTGATCGCACTGGTGATCATGCTGTATACCAGAAAACAGGTTCTGACAATCGTCACCAGTCTGGTGCTGCTTCCAGCATTGCTGCCGGCGGTGCTGTTGTATTTCGGACAATGGCACGTGCTGATCCCCCCGCTGATCGTTGCTTTGATCATTTTCTTCTTTTCGGGACTCGGTGAAACGGCAAAGACGGTATACGGCACGATATTCATGCTTCTGTATCTGCTCGGTTCTCTGGTTTACTTCCTGATGACAACCCTCTTTGCTCCTTCCACCGTCTCCAACGTGGTGGAAAACGGAATTTCACCTTCGGGGGATTATCGTTATGAAGTGATCAACACCATTGACAGTTCCGAAGGCAGTACCACTGTCATTGTAGAACCGAACACAATGGACAAGGACATGGATATGGTTCTCTTCCGCATCCGTGGGATGGAACGCACCGTTTTCCTCACACGTCCCCTGCAGCAGACCTGTAAGATCGAATGGAAAACCGAAAAGCGTACCGCCATTGCCTCCAAGATTTCTTCCATTTCCAGAGATATTAAGGTGACGCTCAGCGACGCACAAATGGAAACGCTGGGACTTCCCGCATATGAGGTAACCTACAGCGGCAGCTCTCCCGTGAAAATGATGCCTGAGCAGTACCATGCAATTGAAGTCACACTGACTGCCGATCAGATGGCACTGCTGCAGACACAGCAGGAGGTCTACAAACTCGACGTTCTGAGTGACAATGCACTGAAAAAGCTGGGTATCACCATAAAAGATCTCAGAACCATGAGATTTTCTGAGCTGAAGGATGCGGATCTGGTAAAGCTTGGTGTTCCCGATGAGGGCGACGTTATGTATTGTAACGGTAAGCCGGTATTCCGCTATTTCATTGCAATTCTGGAGGAATACTTTGACATCTCCAAGCAGGAGCTTGAATTTGCTTAAGAAATAACCGGTATTCCGGTTTCATATCAGAAAATAATACGAGGAGGTTCGTTATGAGCGAATTTTTCAAGAACATTGGCAAGATCCCCTATGAGGGCAAGGGTTCTGACAACCCGATGGCATTCAAGTACTACAATCCCGATGAAGTAGTCGGCGGCAAGACGATGAGGGAGCAGCTGAAGTTCGCTCTGGCATGGTGGCACGCAATGGGCGGCGACGGCACAGATATGTTTGGCTGCGGCACAACGGATAAGAGCTGGGGGCAGAGCGATCCCATGGCAAAGGCAAGAGCCAAGGTGGACATCGCCTTTGAAATTATGGACAAGCTGTCTATCGAATATTTCTGCTGGCATGATCGTGATCTTTCCCCCGAATTCGGTTCTCTGGCTGAAACAAACGCAAAGTTCGACGAGATCGTTGCCTATGTTGAGGAGAAAATGAAAGCGGATCCCTCCAAGAAGCTCCTCTGGGGTACTGCAAAATGCTTTGATCATCCGAGATATATGCACGGTGCAGGCACATCTCCGAGTGCGGACGTATTTGCCTATGCCGCTGCACAGATCAAGAAGGCTCTGGAAGCTACCGTAAGACTTGGCGGTCAGGGCTATGTATTCTGGGGCGGCCGTGAGGGTTACGAAACTCTGCTGAACACAGACATGGGGCTGGAGCTTGACAATATGGCACGTCTGATGCGAATGGCTGTGGATTACGGCAGAAGCATCGGATTTACGGGTGATTTCTATGTAGAACCCAAGCCCAAGGAGCCTACCAAGCATCAGTATGATTTCGATTCTGCTACCGTCATCGGCTTCCTGAACAAATACGGCCTTGCAAATGATTTCAAGCTGAATATCGAGGCAAACCATGCAACTCTCGCACAGCATACCTTCCAGCATGAGCTGAGAGTGGCAAGAGTGAACAATATGTTCGGTTCCATTGACGCAAATCAGGGCGA
>JAZNUR010000118.1:0-20323 GCA_045592405.1 Oscillospiraceae bacterium | reverse complement strand
TAATCATTAAGTGGATAAAACAATGAATTTTCGGTGTGTAAAAGATAATAAAATTAGTTGTATTGTACGAATTCAAAATAACTTGAATTCCTTGTATATTTATGTTATACTGTAATTATACTATTCCCATTTCAAAATCATGAAAATATTCATGATTTTGATAGCCGCCGTAGGCGGCGTATGGGAATGCATGAGACGGATTTCATGCTGTTTCACAGCATGAAATGGCGGGTGCGTCAGCACACGCTCTCAATCAAACTATTGGGGTAGTTTGATTGAGAATTAGTATTATAAATACTATGATAAAATCCTTATGGAATCATAATCAGCATTTCAAAAGATGTATATGAGGAAACAGAATGAAAATTACATTTATCAGACTGAATATGTTTGAGCACATCAGTTCCGACGCCATGAAACCGATCCTGTTTGGCATCATTCGGAATCTCACGCCGTCTGAACACGAGATTACATTTATTGATGAGCGGGTGGAAAAGCTTCCGGATGTGATTGACTCGGATATCATTGCATTTTCCGTGGAAACCTTCACTGCCAAAAGAGCCTATATACTTGCCAAAAAATATCGCACTGACAAGAATATCATTGTCATGGGCGGATTTCACGCCTGCGTTATGCCGGATGAAATGCTAAGCTATGCGGATTCTGTCATCATTGGTGATGCAGAGGATACATGGGGTGATTTTCTTGACGACTGTGCAGCCGGACATCCGAAACAAAAATATGTTTCCGGTGAACATCTGCCGCTTTCGATGCTGCATGAAACTCCCGAAGTGTATCGTCATAAGTATTATGGCATTGGTGTATACCAGATCTCACGGGGATGCAAATTCAATTGTGATTTCTGTTCCATCAAAACAATGTACAAATGTGTCCGCCGCAAGTCCGCAGATATGATTGCAGAAGAGCTTCGGCGTGCAAAGGAAAAAATCATATTCTTTGTGGATGACAATTTGTTTTATGATAAAGCGTCCGCCATTTCGTTGTTCCGTACGATCGCTCCGCTGAAGAAGAAATGGGCGTGTCAGATCAGTATGGATGCAGCGCGGGATGATGAGATTCTGACCGAAATGAAACGGGCGGGCTGTATTCTGGTGCTGATGGGGTTTGAAAGCCTGAATCCCGAAAGTCTTGGTGAAATGCATAAGGCAGCAAACACCGCAGCGGATTATGAAGACGTGATTCGCCGGATATATCGGCATAGGATGCTGATATACGGTACGTTTGTTCTTGGATGTGACGGAGATCGCAATGATGTTTTTGAACGCACCTATGAATTTGCGGTGAGGAATAAAATTGCAGTCACAAACTTCAATCCCCTCATTCCCATGCCCGGCACAAAAGTGTATACTCGCATGGAGGAACAGGGGCGACTGCTGTATAAAAAATGGTGGTTATCAGATAGGTACAGATACGGTGAAACCGCCTATCGCCCCATGCATATGCATCCGGAAGAACTGCAGAGGGGCTGTTTGAAGATACGAACGAATTTTTATTCGGCAGGATGTATACTGAAGCGGCTGTTTTCAAACCCGATTCATCTCCTGCCAATGAACTTTTGGATATTTATTCTGGCAAATATCATTTCGCATCGTGAAATTCAAAAAAAGCAGGGACAGCTGCTGGGAGGTATATTGAATGAAACTGACGTTGATTAAGCCGAATATCGGCAGACGTGAACATAGTATGTATGTAGATGAAGCAAGAATGGAACCGCTCCAGCTGGGGATTCTTGCAGCACTCACCCCCTCAGATATTGAGGTGGTGATGTATGATGACCGCATGGAACAGATTCCCTATGATGAACCAACGGACATTGTAGCAATCACTGTGGAAACGTTCACAGCAAGGAGAGCGTATGAAATCAGTGCGGAATTTAGAAGCAGAGGCGTGAAAACCGTAATGGGCGGAATGCACGCCATGCTGATTCCTGAGGAGGTGTCCGAACACTGTGATTGCGTGATTGTCGGTGATGCAGAGCCTGTTTGGGAGCAGATGCTGGCGGATTTCAGAAATGGAACACTTCAGAAAGAATACCATCCCGTACAGCCACAGTGTCCGCAGATGAATGTGCTGACAAGGCGTGACATTTTTGAAGGAAAAGGGTATCTTCCCATTACACTACTGCAGTTTTCGAGGGGATGCAGCCATAAGTGCAGCTTTTGTGCATCCTCGGTATATTTCAACGCACACCACTATTGTCGTCCTGTGGAGGACGTGGTTCGTGAGATCAAGGCACAGAAACGTAAGCTATTGTTTTTTGTGGATGACAACATCGTCTGCAATCGTGAAAAGGCAAAGGAGTTGTTCCGTGCGTTGATTCCGCTGAAAGTCCGTTGGGTAAGTCAGGGCAGCATTGATATGCTCAATGATCCGGAACTAATGCAGTTGATGGTAAAAAGCGGTTGTCTGGGACTTGTCATCGGATTTGAATCCATCTCTCCCGAGTGTATTTCCGAAATGAATAAGGGGACGAACAAAAAAGGTTCGGGAGAAATGTACAAGTCAGAAATCGAACAGCTTCGGAAATGGGGCTTGCAGACATGGGCTGCATTTACAGTCGGACATGATGGCGATACGGCGGAATCCATCAGAGCAACCTGCGATTTTGCGATTAAAAACAAATTTACTTTTGCCGCCTACAATATTCTCATGCCCTATCCTAACACCCCGCTTTACGAAAAACTCAAACGAGAAGGACGACTGCTCTATGACGGAAAATGGTGGCTTCATGAGGATTATCGTTTCAATTACGCAAGTATCGTACCGAAACATATGACAGCGGATGAACTGACGAAGATCTCATTCGAGTGTCGCAGTCGGTTCAACAGCCCCATGTCTATTTTCACCAGAGCCTTTGAATTCCGTACCAATATGCGTACCCCCTATCGTTTTATAACCTATCTGATTTACAATCCTCTGTTCCGAAAAGAGGTGTTCAAAAAACAGGGTATGCGGTTCGGTCTGAAATCAGCAAAGGAGGAATGAGAAATGCTGAAAGGATATGTGAAAGCAATCAGTGATTATACGGAAGCCGAAGTTTCAGCCATGTATTCGCTGATGGAGCAGTTTTATGATAATACCGATGAAAACGTGTTTCGGCGTGATTTCTATGACAAGGATTATTGCCTTGCCCTCTATCATGAAACGGATGGACTTGTGGGATTCACCACGCAAAAAGTTCTGGAGCTTACCGTGAATGAAAAGACAATTCATGGAATGTTTTCAGGCGATACCATAATACATAAAGCACACTGGGGAGATATAGAGCTGTTTCGTGTCTGGGCACAATTCTGGTTTGAATTTGCCAAGCAATACGAGGAATTCTACTGGTTTCTCATCTGCAAGGGGTATAAGACCTATCGGATCATGCCGCTGTTCTGGACGGAATTCTACCCAAATTACCGCTGTGAAACTCCCGCATACGAACAGAGCATAATTGATGCTTATGCGTCATTCCTGTACCCCGATGAATACAATCCCCAAACAGGAGTGATCGAATATAAATCCGAAAAGGATAAGCTGAAAACGGGTGTTGCGGATATCGGGGCTCATGAGCTGAAAAACAAGGATACCGCCTTCTTTTGTCATGCAAACCCCGATCACATAATCGGGAATGATCTTGCCTGTCTTGCAAAAATTGATATTGCCATGCTGAAACGCCGTGCACAGGAGCTGTTGTTCCGATGAGTATTGCCTGTAACATACTCAACGGTATCTGTCGGCTGCTTTACCGTAGGGAACATCGCAACTTTACAGCCCCGTGCAGCGTGAAAAGAGTGCAGACGGATTATCTGATGGGGTTGCTGCATAGAAATGCACAAACGGCTTACGGAAAGAAGTATGGTTTTTCAGGAATACACAGCTATGAGGAGTTTGCCCGTAATGTTCCGCTGACGGTTTACGAGGATTATAAGCCGTATATTTCTGCAATGGCAAAGGGGGAAAAACAGGTGCTCACCTGTGAGAGGATCAAACTGTTTGAACTGACAAGCGGCTCCTCAGGAGGAAAGAAGCTGATTCCCTATACAAAATCACTAAAAATGGAGTTTCAGCGTGGGATCAGACCGTGGCTCTACGATATCTATACCGGTGTCAAGGGCGTTGGCAGCGGTAAAAGCTACTGGTCTATTACGCCGGTGACTTCTGACAAAAGCTATACGGAATGCGGCATCCCTATAGGATTTGAGGAGGATGCAGAGTATTTTGGCTTTATTGAACAGGGAATCATGAAAAAACTCTTTGCAGTGGACGGATCCGTGAAATTTTCGAAGGATATGAAGGATTTTTACAAACATACCGCAATACAGCTCCTGCAATGCAGGGAGCTAACGCTCATATCTGTGTGGAATCCTACCTTTCTGACCATACTCTGCGATTATATTCGGAATCATGCAGGAATCTTGGAAGAATCCCTGCCTGAAAAATGCAGAACTGTATTTCTGCAGGCAGCAGCGGAAAATCGTTTTGACAGGATTTTTCCGGATTTGAAGATCATAAGCTGTTGGGCTGACGGCAGTGCAGCCGATTATATCGGCGAAGTACAGGAACGATTTCCCGGTGTTTATATTCAACCCAAAGGTCTGTTGGCAACGGAATGTTTTATCTCATTTCCGTTTTGCGGTGAGGAAGGAAGCCGATTAAGTATCCGATCCCATTTTTTTGAATTCCGAAATCCTAAGGATGGTGCAATTGTTACAGCGGACAAGCTGACCGTCGGTGAGTATGAAATCATCGTCACCACGGGAGGCGGTTTTTACCGGTATTGTATTGGTGATATGATTGAGGTGCTTGCTGTGTATCCCGATCATCCTCCAAGAATTCGGTTTCTACGCAGACGTGGCATCACCTCCGATCTGTTCGGAGAAAAGCTGACTGAAGAATTTGTGCACAGCGTCTGCCAGAAACTTGGCATAGCAGATCATTTCTGTCTGCTGGCACCCGAAGGAAAACGTTACTGCCTATATACAGATGCGGAGCATATTACCGATACCATGCTTGACGAAATGCTCTGTGAGGGATATCATTATCGCTACTGTCGTGCACTTGGACAGCTTGAAACCGCAGTTGTCAGACGGGTGAGCGGCAATCCGCAGAATGCATACATTACCCGTCTTTCGGGGGAAGGAATGCGGATCGGCGACATCAAACCAACCTATCTCAGCCGAAGAAGCGGGTGGGAGACTTACTTTGAAGTGAAATCTGAAAGGAATGAATAATATGCTGAAAATTGCTTTGCTTGCACCGGCAGGTGCCATGCACCGCCATTCCGGCAGCTTTGGCAAATCACTGCACTATGCACCGCTGACGCTGACGACTCTTGCGGCACTTGTACCGGAGGATATTGAAGCGGAGGTTACTATTTATGATGAAACCGCAGAGAGGATACCTCTGGATATTGATGCGGAACTGATCGGTATCACTTGTATTACAGGCACCGCACCGAGATGCTATGCCTTTGCGGATTATTTCCGTAAAAAAGGAAAGACCGTATTCATGGGCGGTGTTCATCCATCCATGCTGCCGAATGAAGCGGCACAGCACGCAGATGTAGTGTTCACGGGATTCTCCGAGCAGACATTTCCGCAGTTTCTTCGGGATTATACCAATGGCGAACATCGGAACTTATATGCCCAGAATTGTGATTTCACAATTGAGGGAAGACCGTTCCCACGCAGAGAATTGCTCAAATCCAAACGTTACATCACGACCAAAACTGTGGAGGCGATCCGTGGCTGCTGTCATACGTGCAGTTTCTGTGCCTATCCTGCTGCATTCGGAAAGCCGGTGTACAAACGACCGGTCAGAGAAGTGGTGGCGGAGATTGAGGCATTGCATACCAAGCACGTTGTATTCCCCGATGTGAATCTCATTACGGACAGGGCATATGCCATTGAACTGTTCACTGCATTGATTCCGCTGAAAATTATCTGGCTCGGACTTGTTACTTCTTCTGTAGGAATTGATGATGAGCTGATGACAGTATTTCGCAAAAGCGGATGCAGGGGATTACTGATCGGATTTGAATCCATTACACAGGAGTCACAGAAATATATTCACAAGGGCGTGAACAGGGTTGACAGTTATGTGACGCTGATGGAAAAGCTCCATGACAACGGCATTCTTGTACAAGGATGTTTTGCATTTGGCGGTGATGAGGAGGACGAAAGTGTTTTCGACCGAACAGTGGAAATGATCATCAAAGCCAAAATAGATCTTCCGAGATTCTCCATTCTTACGCCCTTCCCGCAGACGGAATATTACAGACAGCTTGAAAAGGAGGGCAGAATTTTTGAACGCAACTGGGCGATGTATGATGTACAGCACTGCGTTTTCGAACCCAAACGAATGACAAAGGAGCAGCTGGAGGAGGGAACTGACCGTGCATGGCGTGCGACCTATTCCACATCCAACATATTAAAGAGGCTTGCCCCATTCACGCACAGTCCGTGGCTGTCCCTGCCGCTGAATATGGGATATAAGGGATATGCCGATAAATGGCATAAGTTTACAAGAGAGGTTATGTGCGATAATTCGGACATTCCCGTACTATAGAGGAAACTGCTATGAAGATTACATTTATCCTGCCGGCGATTGGAAAAAAGCCGGGGCAGAAATACATCGGCACATGGAAAATGGAACCGCTGACCATTGCGGTTTTAAAAGCGTTGACTCCGCAAAACATTGAAACGGAGCTGTTTGATGACAGGATCGAACTGATTGATTATCAAACACAGTCAGATCTTGTCTGCATCTGCGTAGAAACCTATACGGCAAAACGAAGCTATCAAATTGCGGAAAAATTCCGCAGCAGAGGCATTCCCGTTATTATGGGCGGTTATCATGCAACACTGTGTCCCGAGGAAGCGGCACTGTACTGTGACAGTGTGATGATCGGAAATGCCGAATCTGTCTGGCAAACCATGCTTGAAGATCTAAGGAATGGTTCTCTGAAAAGCATCTATCGGGGCGGAATCGGTGAATACGACATACAGCCCGATAAAAGCATTTTTACAGGGAAGAAATATCTTCCTGTTTCGCTGGTCGAAACAGGACGCGGGTGCTGCCATAGCTGTGAATTTTGTTCCATTTCAAAATTCTACTGCAGCAGATATTACTGTCGTGATCATGCATTGATCGTCGATGATATCCGCAAGTCGGATCACCGATATACATTTCTTGTGGATGACAATCTTGTTGCAGATCACAGAAATGCCATCCGTCTTTTTGAGGAAATCACTCCGCTGAACATCAAATGGGCGGGGCAGGGTACCCTTTCGATGGCAAAGGATGAGAAGATGCTGAAAGCAATGAAGAAGAGTGGCTGCGAGATCATTCTGATCGGATTTGAGAGTTTGAATAAGGAAAACCTGCAGCAGATGAATAAGTCCTTCAACTATGCCATGGGTGAAAGAGATGAGCTTGTCAAACGCATTCATGATGCAGGAATTGGAATTTATTCTACATTTGTGTTCGGCTATGATAATGATGATGAGCGAACCGTCAATGATGCTGTGGAGTTTGCCAAAAAGCATAAGTTTTACACTGCAGCATTCAATCATCTCCTGCCGTTTCCGAATACCCCATTATATGACAGGCTCAAAGCGGACAATCGCTTGATCTACGATAAATGGTGGCTTGCGGATGGGTATCATTACGGAGAACTGGCATTCCACCCCAAAAAGGTATCGGCACAGGAAATGAGTCGTCTCTGTCGTGATGCAAGAAAAGAATTTTCCTCTTTTGGAACAGTCATGAGCAGAGGGTTTGCATCCCTCGGACGCACAAGTCCTTTGATGTGGGGATTGTTCTGGGGAATGAATCTGCGGCTTGGAGAAGAGATTGACCAGAAGATGAATGTTCCGATAGGGGAGAATCTTGATGAATTTCCAAAATAACAGATATACCCTGCGGTTTGCAGGGATTGAGGACAATGACGGCATCCGTGAAATTTTTGAAAACGGAAGCTTCAGCGGTGGAATCAGTGTGCAGTATCTGCGTAATCCCACCCCCTACGATTCCTTCTCAGCGGATGGTGACTGTAACCGAATTATGGTGATCATTGACAATGAAAACGGCAGAACGGCTGCTGTTGGCGGTGCTGTTGTTCGGGAAGAGTATGTGAATGGCAACAAGGAAAAATGTGCGTATCTGACAGGTTTAAAAATACATACGGATTATCGCAAGAAAATTACGTTTATTGCACGAGCCTATCAGTTCCTGCGTGAGGGGATTCAGGACTGCCGTTTCTGCTATACTACGGTACTTGATGATAATACAGAAGCGATTGCACTTTTTGAAAAGAAACATAGAAATATGCCTGAATACCGATATCTCGGGCATTATACGACCTATTGCTTTCACGGGGGAAAAAAGAGTATTCCCATTGAAAAGAACAACCTTGACGGATTTGACCATCTATTATCATCACATTTTTCGCAGCTGAATTTTGTACCGTGCAATTACAGACTTGACGGATATGGCAAAACCACATTTTTCTGCTTGCGGGAGCATGGCAAGATCATTGCCTGCTGTTTTGTAGGAAACCAGCAAAGTACCAAGCAGTACAAGATGTGTGCCTACAGTGGCATATATAAGATTCTTTCAAAGCTGCCAACAAAGATATTTGGCTACCCTGCATTTCCAAAGCCCGACAGCGTTATTCATCATGGTGTAGTTTCGTATTTGTATATCAGGAATAATGATCCCAAGCTGTGTGCAGATTTTCTTCGTTCTGTTGCAGCAGAAACAGATTTTTCGCTTCTCATCTGGGGTGGATTTGAAAATAATCCGCTTTGTACGGCATTTGACCACATGAAGACGATTCATTACGGAAGCAGGCTTTATGCCGTTGTCTGGGACAATGCTCCTGAAATAACAGGAACGATTGGAATGGAAGCTGCTTTGTTATAAGGAACACAATCAGAAAATTGGTATATACAGAAAAACAAATAGTAAAAGGCACCGAAGCTTGACTTCGGTGCTTTTTATTGAAAAAACAGATTTAAAAATAGTATAAAACTATATTTAGTATATTTTAAAAATAACTAAAATTCTAATTTTGTACGCATTATCGAGAAAAGCACGTGCGTTTGCAATTGTATAATAAAAAAATGCAATTATTTAAATTGTAAAAAACTCTTGATTTTTATTTTATGGTATGGTATAATGTATCTATGGTATTTACCCCGCTTCACATGGGGATAAATACAAATGGGAGCTTAAAAACTCCTACACCGTCAGTATGGCGTGCACCATGGTGACGGTGAATATCGTTTGACGTTTTCATCAATGAAGCAAGTGTATCGGATGATTGAGAGGGTATTCCGATGTACTTGTGAATGGGATTTGCTGTCCTTGCAGAAAATACAAGTTTGTAAGGCTCAGTATCAGCGGAAACAGTGGAAGTGTTGGTGAATTCCGACAATGAGCATCAAGGTGAACTGCACTTTACTCTTGTGCTCATCTTCCATTGTAATTCCGTTAATAGGTTCCATACGGATTAATTTTGATGTGATATAAAGACTCTTGTAATACACTGACACTTTTGACTGAGAGTCATGCAACAACTAAGTAGTAAAAAGAAACCCGAAAGACATGATGTCTTTCGGGTTTCTTACCACTATGTCTTCTTTACTAAGAATAACATATAAAGTAGTGGATTTCAAATTTGAAATCGCTGCAAATCATTGTTTACTTAGAAACATACTTATTCATTAACGCCTTACTATAACTGAAATAAGTATGATCCATAACAGTATAGGGAACCTGATCACCCCAACTGTGGTAATAGCGGCTTCTGAAGAATGTTACATAAATCGGGAGAGTGGTACCCGTTTCCAATACCTCATTGACCGCTTTCAAGCATTGCTCGGAGGGTGTTGTGGATGCTACCCTTCCTGCAACAGAGAACTGATTTTTTGCATAGATGACTTCGGAAACTGTAGATCCCGATGTCAACATACGATTAACAACCAGGCTTGCAATGGCCTTCTGGCATTCATAACCTTCGGTACCAACCTCAAGGGTTACAAGTGCAGCAAGCATTGTAGTTTCTTCTTCTGTAAGAGTAACAATATTTCCGGTTAATCCGGTAGGTTCCTGCGGAACTGCGGGTTCTGTGGGTTCCTCATGGGGCTGTCTAAACTGTTCCAAATAAGTTTCAAATACCTCGGAACCGCCTGCACCTGAGTAAGAGGAAAAGGCCAGAACAATGGAAGCATCTCCGGCATTAACATCGCCGTCGAAATTAACATCGGCACTAATGGAAAACTCTTCTGTGAAGTTTTCGCTATCACCTGTTGCTTTGGAAGCAACCTCGGAAAGAATGGCGACTGCATCCAGTGGATCAATACAACCGTTAGAATCCACGTCACCAATTGACAGGTCGCTTGTTGCAGATGCTCTCGTTTCTGTGTTTGCTGTGTACGCCGCTTCAGCAGTAATCATGTTTGCCATGCTCAGGTTAATTATACAGCAGCCGGTTACAATTGCAACTGTAAGCATCGCAGATAATTTTTTAAGCATTAAAACACTCCTTTCATCCATTGGCGTTGTTAACATCATACCATAATTCGAAGAAAAAAGCAAGCAATTTTGCGATGAACACAAATTTTTTAGTAATTTTCACCCATCTTTACAGAAGAATTTTGGTACAAGTTTGGTAACTTTGTAACAAAATTTATTGTATTTCGTTACCTTGTTGTAATTATTTTGTAATCATTCAAGATGCGATTGAAAGTGTTTTGTTATTAATTTCAGCTTTTCGTATCCAAATCCGGTTGAGATTTTTATTTGACTATGATATAATGTAGCTGTACTTGAAGCGAGGAGGCTATCACATGATATATACTGTAACATTGAATCCGGCATTGGACTATGTTGTACGCATTGGCGAATTAACGTCCGGCACAGTCAATCGAAGCAGTGGAGAGGATCTTCGTATTGGTGGTAAGGGTATCAATGTATCCATAGTACTGAATGAACTTGGATTTTCCTCGACAGCGACCGGATTTATTGCCGGATTTACTGGAGAGGCGATTGAAAAGGGTGTGAAGGAAAAGGGAATCGCATCTGATTTTGTGCATTTAAAAAATGGATTCTCTCGTATCAATGTAAAAATAAAAACGGAACTGGAGACCGAACTAAACGGGAAAGGTCCCTCGATTAATGAATCAGAGATTACCGAATTATTCTGCAAGCTTGATTGCTTGACAGAAGGTGATACGCTCGTTCTTGCGGGAAGCATCCCAAGCACACTGTCTTGTGATATATATGAACAGATACTCAAACGAATCGCAGGCAAAAGTGTAAGAGTAGTTGTGGATTGTTCGGGAGAAGCACTGTTACGGGTTCTGAAATATCATCCATTTCTCGTAAAACCCAATCACCATGAACTGGGAGAAATGTTCGGTGTTACATTACATAACATCGAAGATATCATTGCATATGCAATGAAACTCAAGGAAATGGGGGCATTGAATGTGCTGATCTCCATGGCAGGGGACGGGGCCGTATTGATTGATCAGAACGGAATAAGGCATATTTGCAGTGCCTGCAAGGGAAGTGTGCGTAATTCAGTGGGTGCAGGAGATTCCATGGTTGCAGGATTTATTGCAGGAATCGAAACAGGTGATTATTCATATGCCCTGAAGCTTGGAACGGCATCGGGAGGTGCAACTGCATTTTCAGATGATCTTGCAAAAAAGGAAGATATTTTCAGATTACTTGCACAGCTGTAACAATAATCGAATAAATTGCTTGTTTCGCTGATATGGGGAGAAAAACACTTGACTTTTCATTTAAAAAAGTGTATAATGTATATAATTACAGAAATGTATATGTTTCATCGAACAGAAAGGATGATTTATGATGAAAACAATGAAGAAGATTTTTGCAATTTGCCTTGTTGCTTCAATTGCGGCAGTTACATTCGGATGCAGTGATGGTAAAAACGAAGTAAGAGAAACCATTTCACTCGAAGACACCAAGCAGGAACTGCAGTTCTACTATAACAACAATGACGTTGAAGATTCTACCGAAGCCCCTCAGAAGGAAACTTCTGCTGAAACTGCAGAACCTGCTACCGAGGTTGTTACAGAATTTATAGATGTTACAGATGAACAGGGGCAGCAGGTAACAGAAGAAGGCGGTGCTGTTCAGACAGAAGTACATACAGAAGTTGTAACTGTACCTGCTGAAACTCCTACAGAACCCGAATATAAAGCATCATATGACACTTGTAAAGCTTATTGGCTTGATATGACACAGGAAGGGGATTACACATTCAACGGCGAATTCCTGATCATTTCTTTTGAGATTAAGGAAAAAACCCCCGATGGTAATTATCCCATTACAATTTCCAAGACTGATATTGGCAGCTGGGATGTTGTAACTCGTGTTCCTGAGTGCATTAACGGTGAGATTTCTGTCGGCAACGCTAAGCCTTCTGCTCAGAAGGAAGCTGATGCTGAAAAGTTCACTCTGACAGTAAAGAATGCAGCAGGTAATCCTGGTGATGTCGTTGATGTTGTAATTGACATGAAGAACAATCCTGGCTTCTGTGGATTTGTAATTGATGTTCAGTATGATACCAATGCACTTACAATCGTAGAAACAAGCGGCGGTGCTGACTTTGATGCAGCTGTAAAATATGTTCCGTAAGTAATGCATCTAAACAATGGCTCCCCGGTGACGGAGAGTCATTGTTGTATATTGGCATAAAATAGAACGGCAGGTGTGACATGAAAACAATTGTAATCATTTCCAGCGAAGATCATTATTTTGAAACATTGGCAAATACATTGAATACACAGTTTATTGTAGAACGCTATAGCAGTATGTATGAAAATTCTGCAGACCTTATTCTTGTTGTCGCTGAAGACTGGTCTTCCGAGTATTTCGATACTCATGCTGCACTTAAGAATCAGTTTAACAACGTACCTGTTGTTTTTCTTTGGATACAGGAAGATTCATTTCGTTTGCTGCATGGAAAAAATATTGATGCACTTAATGCTATTACCGTACAGAAAAACGATGATAATCTGAGAAAAGCACTATCGGAAACAATTTTACAAATTGATTCTGAAAACAACCATCAGCATCTGAGCGACATTCAATCGGATATACATAGTATGTATTGTGGAAAATCCGAAAATGGTGCACTTGAGGTGGAATATAATAATTTTGCACGGATCTATCAGTTTGTTGAACAGCTGATCGTCCGTTCAGGAAAACCTATGCAGACGTTACTATTAAGTCTAACTCCGTGCAAGGGAAAGACACCGAGCAATGAGAACCTGACATATGCCAAAGCCATACTTTCCGATGCTATTCAGCAGACTCTGCGTAAAAACGATGTAACGACGCATTATAGTGCATCGCAGATGCTCGTGCTTCTTGTAGATGCCGATGATGCCGGTGGACATTTCGCCACAAATCGTATTATCAATTCATTTTTTGGAATGTATGATGAAGAATACTATGAAATTGATTATGATATTCGTCCTGTTGGCAAAAAGCATAAATAAAGATTAAGAGCAGTGCATAAATATGCACTGCTCTTTTTTAAAACGATTCATTTACAATCAGCTCCGATATCGACTTACGATCCGTTTGATGTCGTTCAGAAGATTTCAAAGGCTCATCGGGATAACCGAACACCGTAAGATTAACAGGTTCATAACCGTCTGGAATATTGAATACATCCTTAACAACATCCGCTTTAAAACGGCAGATCCACAGTGAGGCGAGTCCGAGATCCGTTGCTTCCAAAACCATATGTGTGCTGACAATGGAGGCATCAATATCCGAAATGATTTTACCGTCAAAGGAGCGATGCCAAGTATTTTCAATATCCGCACAAATAAGGATTGCAAGCGGAGCGTCATAGAAATTGGCGGCATCCTTAAGCTTCGTCAAGCCTTCCTCACTCTGGATGACCAGCAGCTTAAATGCCTGACTGTTCTTTCCCGTCGGTGCAATCCTTGCAGCCTCAAGGATTTTATCCAGTTTTTCGGGTTCAACTTTTTGCGTATTGTACTTACGTGTGGAACATCTCTTTTTTGCAAGTTCCAGAAAATTCATATCGATCATCCTTTCATGAACAGTGTACTACACAAGCGGTGCACTGTTTAATTTTTTTAAAAGACGGATATCCGATCCGACAAAATGCATACATTCATACACTGCAAACAACCTTGAAACAATGCGTTCCTCATATCTTCTGCGAATGGAGAGCAAGTCCAGATTGGTATTGATGATTGTCGGAAGACCACGATTGATGCGGGTATTGATAATGTTATAAACCGTAGAAACATAGAACGGTGTGTCAAATTCCGTACCAAGATCATCCAAAATCAGAAGATCGACATTGAGCAGAAGATCCAGTGTGTTCATCTCGGATTTATCCCTGCCAAAATGTTCCTTTTCCACCTGCTGAAGAAGATTGATGATAGAATCATAAATAACATCATATCCCTTACGAAGCACTTCATTTGCAATTGATAATGAAAGATGTGTTTTTCCCAGTCCCGTCTTTCCATAGAACAGCAGGCTGGGGGAGTGAGAAGTAAAATCAGCCGCATATCTTTGACAAGCCAGAAAGATGGACTGCATTGTTGTATAGCAATCGTCACCTTGCTCATCTTTTTTGTTGCGGTAGTATTCCAGTGAGAACTGATCAAAACTGGAAAGTTCAAGCTGTGCGTGCTCATTCATCCTGTTGATAGAAAGCTTAGCAATTATCTTTTTCAAGCAATCACAGTAATGTCCGCCATGATAACCAGTATCCTGACAAACACCACAAGTATAGTGAATATCCAGATAATCTGCGGGATAACCGTGTTCCTGTAAAAGTCTGGCAGAAATCTGTTGTGCTTCCGTATTCTGACGACGCAATCCTTCCAATCTTTCCTGAACATCTTGATTACTTTGTACAGTATCAAGAATCTTTATCGCCGTCTGTGCGAGCTGGCGGTTGATCTCTGCGATTTGTGGTATTTTTTCATTTACTTCATGATAGCGGCGATCATTCTCGGATTTTGCATACAATCTTCTGGAAGATACAGTTCGCAGAGCTTCCTGAAATATCAAATCATTCATGCTTTACATCCTTTCTGAAGCGGTTGACAACACTCAGATATTCATCAAGCTGTACATCATCCTGTGCAGTGTGCTTCGGAGCTTTTGAGCCCGTTGCACTGCGTGACTGTCTTGCCTGATCGAGCGTTGTAATTCCCTGTGAACACCATTTTTCAAGAATCGTATTGATATACTTAAAATTCAGTTTTTCAATACTTTCAATTGTGATTTCATATGCATATTGGATCAGCTCCATTGAATACCCTGCTTCACGCCATTTTTCAATATATTTTTTTTGCTGTGAGGTTGGACTGTGCTGCATCTCAAACATCTTTCGAATTCTGGAAACATAGCTGTGTTCCGATGTTAATCGTTTGATTTCCGCCTCTGCCAACTCCATGGTAACAATCTCCTGCTCCATCCAGCTGATTGCGATGGATTCTGCATAGGACATACTGAATTTATCAATGGAAATACAGTATCCGAGAAGCATCAGAAGTACTTCGCTACGCATACCCAAATAACTATGAATCCAAAGCAGGGAACGCTGTTCCATATGATTCAGCATTCTTCCAAACAGCTTTTCTGTACAGAGAAACAGATCCTTCAACTCCTGTGATTGTTCGAGCGAATGTGCAATTTCCGATGGATCCAGCTTGATTTCCTTGCTGCCCCTTTGTACTTTGGGTTTCTCGGTCTCTTTGACTGCAGCACATTCTTCCGCAGCAGGAATTGTCATAAAGTCAAAGCATTTTTGTGTATTGGATTCATCCAAAGATTGTAGGATATTTGCCTGAATCCAGAACTGCACGGATTCTTCGGCAGTTTCTTCGGATATGTGGAAATACTCTGCAATTTTGGAAGCAGTAGCTCCTTGATTTCTCAAGAGATAGAGAAGCACCTTTAACTGTGTCTCCGACGCAAGGCGAATAAAATGATCCACCACAGCTGAGGGAACGGCAAATACATTTCCCCAACAGCCAAAATTAACCTGATATTCCATGCTTTCTCCTTAAGTAATTTATATCATGTGCTGGAAGAATCTGAAACGAATTCTTCGCATGAATGAACTATCCCGATAGATTGCTTTCGCAAGTCTATTTGTGATTTTTATCAACAACGCAAGTTCTGCCTTTGTAATTGTGTGATGACTGAATTTTGCTTTTGCGGCAATATCCACCGCATCCTCCAGCTTGTAATCTCCAAGATACTTACCGCATTTTTCAATGCCCTGTTCGGTAATTTCAGCTACACGCTGTACCCGTGTATTCACACCGCAATAGGAGAGCAAACGCAGTAAGTAGGAATATACACAAACTGCCGCAGCATTTGTATTTTTCTGCGTAAACAGGCGATTGCGTTTTCTGACGGAAAATTCCCATAACAGGTAAATGACACTAAATATGGATGCAATCACAAGCAAGCATCCCAAAACAATGAGAAAGGGAAGAATATTGACCTCTGCCTTTTCTTCGGGCACACCGGGCTGCGGAACCTGAACCGGTGCTGTCGTACTTATAACAGGCGATGTTGTGGCTGCAGGAACAGTGGGAGCAGTGGGGGCGGTGGTTTCAATTACGGGTTCACTTGGTACAGGTACTTCCTCTGCCTGCGTGTATGTAAATTCAAAGGGAATCCAGCCCCATCCATCAATGTAGACCTCAATCCATGCATGAGCATTGCTGTCAAGCACATCAACCACATATACTGTTTTGCCATCAATTTGTGTTTTCTTCAGTGTTGGATTGTTACTGCAATCCAACATATATCCCTCACAGTACCTTGCCGGAATCCCTGCCATGCGTGCCAGAACAACACCTGCGGTTGCATAGTGCATACAGTATCCCTTGTGATTATCCATCAGAAAGTATTCTACAAAATCTCTGTCAACCGGAGTTCTTCCGGGTGCCAGTGTATAGGTAGAATTCTGACTTACTGCCTCACGCAGTTCCTGCAGAAAATATATTGTTTCTGATGGGGTAGTTGCATCTGCACGAAAACCATCGACTAAGTATGCATAAGAATCACGAACATTCTGCATTGCCTGTGTTTCGGGCAATACGGTGTGATGTTCCCGTACAAACTCAAGATAGCCTTGTTCTGCGAAATGCGTTGCATATCCATCAAACTGCGAGTGAGCATCAAAATCTTCAATCAGAACTTCCTCAAAATTATGATTCTGTATGATCTCATAACTGGTCGGGAAATTAGTAAACTGATTGTCATGCAGATAGACAAGTTCAGCATTTTTCTTAAATCCATAAGGTACACTTTGATTTACAACACGATTTAAATTCCGCATGGACATTGTGATATTTTGAGGACATACACGACTCATATTCTGATACAAAAAATCCTGCGGATAATAATGCAGTGCTTCAAACGTTTCAAACACCTCGTTATTTTTATAAACATCCAGAGGAAGCATTCCCCATGTATTGTCGCTGTAAATTTCACCGGTAATGTATTTCAAATAGATTCTGCCTTCCGGCAAATCAGAAAATGTGAGTCCGGAAATAGAAACATTTCTGTATTGCTGCTTTTCTTCACGTCCAAGCTTTACAACAACACGGTCTTTTCCGATTTTGCGGTTCAGTCCCGTAAATCCCAAGAAATTCTCAGGATCATTGAGCATCAGGGAATTGAATTGCTCCTGTACATTTCGCCGAAGCTCCTTGATATCCTCACTTCGTTTATATTCTGTTATCTGCAGGATCTGCTCAACACCGACACATAACACCATCACAATGCAAAGCACCAGAATTCCGATCTTTTCCGTTACCATGAATCGCATACTGGTGACAGGGAAGAAAGTATTTTCTCGTCGCAAAAAACTGTTTTGTTCCTTGCCGTGATAAGCACCAAAATTCGACATATGCACCGCTGCCATGCTGAACCAGAACGCATAGAGCATAATTGCAAACAGATGATTTGCGGCCACACCAAAATAAAAACCAATTTCCACATAGGGAAATGTTGCAATCAGACTCAAAAAGAAATTCTGAAAATGTATAACCGCATAACATAGCATAAGAATGATCGGAAAAAATGCAAGAACCAGAAACACAGTAGTAGCATACTGTGCAGAAAAATCTTCCGATATAGTAAAACGTTCCCATTCCGTCAGATAAATAACTTTGTAAATCGTATTCACAAGATGAATAAAACCGGTACTGAACGGTAGTCGGAACAGATAGAGAAGCGCCGCATATGCAAAGCCTGACAGAAGTTTCAGCGGCCGCCACTTACCTTGGTTTAATGCGAATACCGTAGAAATCACAAATTCTGTCAGAAGCAGACACATAACTGCGGGTTTATGGTATTGCAGTTCAAACATAGAAAGAAATGTGAACGCACCGCCCAGTGTTCCGAACAACGCAATAACCACAAGGTAAAATGGGTTTCTGCGATGATTCTTATTTTGAATTGCCATGGAAATGGTATTCTCTATCTGGATACCGCTTAAATGCGGCTGTTTATTTCGATTCATATCATACCTCTATCCATGTTCAAACTATATCACGATCTGCCTTAAGTCTTCTGCAATTTTGTCGGGGGCTGTATGTAAAACCACAGTTTCTGCAGAATACAATTCGTCATGAGTGTTCTTGTCACTGATCACGACCATTGTTTTCTGATTGGCCGTCATCTGACGATCAATCGTCGAAAGCAATGTATTGGAAAAGCTGTTCGTTACACAAGTAACAGAGGAAAACTGTAAACTAACCGTTGCATTCATCAATTTCTGCACATCCATGTCCATCGCCTTGATAGAGTCATAAAGAGCACGAAACACGTCCGTAAGCTCTCCGAATGTTGCAGGCTGATGGGATTCCATATGATTTGTATTTCGGTCATACCATAGAATTACGGGAATTATCTGCATTTCAATCATTTGACAGACAATGGAATAAAACAGGGAAAGGAATGCCTCTGCTTCCTGAATTTTCTCTGAAAAACCAGTTTTATCAATGCGGAAATCCAAAAGCAGCAGTACGGATTTCATAACCGGCGAACTGAATTCCTTTACAAACGTCTGATCACCTTTCGAACTGAGCTTCCAATGGATTTTACTTACCGCATCACCGGGAACATATTCATGCAATCCAAAGATTTCAGAAGGATCATCACCGGGTCTATCACCAAAAACATCACTTTCCGGAAAATATACCGGCTCTGAAAGATTACTGAGAAGAATCGGCTGACGTTTGGGAAGCACCAGTATATTAACAGATTTTTGGTGGATTCTTAGATTAGTACGAAATAGGTGCAGATAGTCAAGCACATAGATTTTTTTTAGTGAGATCTCCATTGCACCGCAAAATTCACCATGCACATAGAAGGTCATCTTGGTTGCATTTTTTGCTTGCAGCGGAAACTGCAGCCGCATTCGTTCTTTGCCGACGCCAAAAGAATGCTGCATATCAATGACTGCGTGCATTTTTGAAAATGATAACGGTGACTGATTCTGAACCGTAATCGTTACCGGAACGGACTCTCCTGATGTACAGGTATCAACGTCACAAGTCAGAATCACTGAACTTGCACATTTAAGCCATATCAATATGCCCTTTAAAAGAAAGGGAACACATAGTGCACATACCAGCATGATCAGTGCAATAGAATCTATATAAAGCACATAAAAACAGGCGAGTGCAATCAACACCGCAAGGTATATTACTTTTATCAGAACCATGTTATTGCTCCGGTTTCGGTACAGGAACAGATTCAAGAATTGCCTGTACGATCTGCTCGGGCTTTTCAGACTCGTCCATCTGGTTTCGCAAAAGCAGACGATGGGAGAATACATCGCCGCACACATAAATCACATCATCCGGCAGAACATAATCCCTACCCTGCACATAGGCACAAGCCTTTGCCATCTGCATCAGTGCAAGCGATCCACGTGGACTGATACCCAGTCGAATGTGCGGATGGTTTCTTGTGGCATTGGTCAAATCAACAATATAATGATAAATAGCTTCACTTAAATACACCTGCTGTACCTGCTCACGCATATGTTCAATAATCCTTGCGTCTGCAACCGGTTGCACATCATCAAGTGGATTGTGATCCTGCCTTGCCATGAGCATGGCAATTTCACTGTTTGCACTTGGATAGCCGAGTGTAAGGCGAATGAGAAAACGGTCAAGCTGTGATTCAGGAAGTTTCTGCGTTCCGACACAGGTGATAGGGTTCTGTGTAGCAATGACAATATGGGGGG
>JAZNUR010000117.1:0-14577 GCA_045592405.1 Oscillospiraceae bacterium | reverse complement strand
TTATAGCATATATATAAAAGAATGTCAAGGTTCTTTTCCGGCTGAGCAGAGCAAAATAAAAATCCACCAGCATATGCTGATGGATTCTTGGAGGCGCCACCCGGATTTGAACCGGGGATCAAGGTGTTGCAGACCTACGCCTTACCACTTGGCTATAGCGCCGCAAAAAAATGGAGCGGATTACGAGGCTCGAACTCGCTACCTCCACCTAGGCAAGGTGGCGCTCTACCAGATGAGCTAAATCCGCTTATTGGCGACCTGGATGGGACTCGAACCCACGACCTCCGCCGTGACAGGGCGGCGTTCTAACCAACTGAACTACCAGGCCATTGGTGGAAACTATAGGGCTCGAACCTATGACCCTCTGCTTGTAAGGCAGATGCTCTCCCAGCTGAGCTAAGCTTCCATCAAGTCAACAGGCTTTCACCTGACGACTTATATATTATATCACATCACAAAACAATTGTCAAGTCTTTTTTTGAATTTTCAAAAATTATTTTTTTCTGCATCAAAATGCACGTCAAGCTGCGGATACGGCATCGAAATTCCACCCTCGGCAAAGGCTTTCAGAATCTGCTCATTCAGATCATAGTACAGATCCCAGTAGGTTTCATTCTCCGTCCAGACACGAACATACAGAATTACGGCACTGTCCCCGAATTTTCCAACTCTCACAAGCGGTGCAGGATCTTCCATTGCAAGAGGATGTGCAGCAATCAGTTCGGAAATCAGCCTTTTGGCTGTTTCAAAATCATTCTGATACGAAATGCCGACCTCCAGCTCCACTCGCCGCAGTGCACGCTCGGAAAAGTTGACGATCACAGCATCAGCTACCTGTCTGTTCGGAACGAACACCGTTGTTCCATCCCCCAGAACCAGCTTTGTCTGCAAAATACCAACACTCTTGACCGTACCCGTGATATCCTCGATCCTCACCAGATCCCCGACCTTCAAGGGCTTTGTAAACATGATCAGGAAGCCGCCCGCCACATTCGCAAGGCTGTCCTGCAGGGCAAGACCGATGGCAAGACCTGCCGTACCGATCACCGTTACAATGGAATCCATCGGCACCTTCAGCACCGACAGTGCAATCACCGTTACGATCACATACAATGCAACACGGATGAGAGAATGGAGGAAACTCGCCGCAGTCGGATCCGCATTCGAACGCTTCATGCCTCGCCGTATCGGCTTCAGGATCGCCTTTGTCAGCATGATTCCCACAGCAAACACCAGCAATGCGGAAACAAGCGAGGGCAGCAGTGATCTGATATAATTCCACAGATTTGTGAACACAGCCGCAACCTGTGATACATCCTCATTCAAGGCAGTCACTGCCTCGCCGCCGGCGGTCATGATACCCGGTAACTTCATCTGCAAATTCCCCTCCTTCTTGGTCTGTGTGAATTCCTCTATATTATACATCATTCCGCATCCAATTGTCAAGCATCGCTCTGTTTATCACGTCATGTTTTATGTATGGCAACGGATAGAAACGCTTAACACAGACAATAATTGTTCCCCCTGCAGATTGGATACAGCTCGTGATAAAATTGCAGAAAAATTTTGAAAAAAGGCTTGCAAAAGATGATAAACTATTGTATAATAGAAATGTATGCTGAATTTTTTAGAACGGAGTGTGAGTATATGAATTTCCAATCAGCTATCAGAATGCTTGCAGGCGGTTCCATTCCCGGTGAAGAACTGCTTGACGGCTCCCAGATCGCAGGTGTAACCATTGCCGGCCTGGGTATCGTATTTGCAGGTCTGGTCATTCTGGTATTTGTCATTTTCTTGTTTGGTAAAATTTTCGATACGCTCAACAAGAAAAAGGCTGAAAAACAAGCTGCAGCCGTTGCAAAGAATGCACCGAAAACCGCTGCACCGAAACCCGCTGCTCCTGCACCGCAGGCTGCACCCGCTGCTTCTGCAGATGATGATGAGGTGGTTGCAGTCATTTCCGCAGTAATCGCCGCTATGAGTGCCGCTGACGGCAAGACCTATAAGGTACGTTCCGTAAAGCCCGCTGCATCCGGCAGCTCCTTCGGCGGAAGAACCGCATGGGGTATGGACGGCAGAAGAAACAACACCATGCCGTTTTAATTACTGTAAAGGAGTATAGAATATGGAAATTTTAAATATTCTGAAGGACATCCTGCTCGGGCTTTGGGAAACCAGCGGTCTGTATGGTCTGCTTGATTCTCCCGAAAAGCTCATTATGATCGGTATTTCCTTTGTATTTATGTATCTTGCAATTGTTAAGGAATTCGAGCCGCTGCTGCTGCTGCCGATCTCTTTCGGTATGTTCCTGACAAATCTTCCTGCTGTTCTGCCAGAGGACTTCATGTATCATGCAGAGTTCTGGACGATGGAACAGAATGCGGACTGGCTGTTCACTGTGCTTCACGACGGTGGTCTGCTTGACAAGCTCTATCTGGGTGTTAAGCTGCAGATTTATCCCTGCCTGATCTTCCTGGGCATCGGAACCATGACTGACTTTGGTCCGCTGATTGCAAACCCCAAGAGCTTCCTGCTCGGTGCGGCTGCACAGGGCGGTATCTTCTTCACATTCGTTGCAGCAGCCCTGATGGGCATGAGTGCTGCAGAATGCGGATCCATCGCTATCATCGGTGGTGCGGATGGTCCGACAGCGATTTATGTTTCCAGTAAGCTGTTAGGAAACGGAGCAAACTACAATGTTTCCACCGGTACCATTGCATTGGCTGCTTATACATATATGGCACTGGTTCCCGTAATCCAGCCCTTCTTCATGAAGCTGCTGACTACCAAGAAGGAACGCTCCATCAAGATGCCGCAGCTGCGTCAGGTTTCCAAGACCGAGAAAATCATTTTCCCGATCGTTGTAACACTGGTCGTTGCACTGCTCGTTCCTTCCGCAGGTGCACTCGTTGGTATGCTGATGTTCGGTAACCTCCTCAAGGAGAGTGGTGTGTGCTCCCGTCTGGTTGACACCGCACAGAATGCACTGATGAACATTGTTACCATCTTCCTCGGTATCTCCGTAGGTGCTACTACAACTGCCAACAACATTCTGAACCCTGCTTTTGCAAAGGTAATGATCCTCGGCGTTGTTGCTTTCTCTCTGGGTACTATTAGTGGTCTGCTGCTGGCAAAGCTGATGAACTTCATCACAGGCGGCAAGGTAAATCCGCTGATCGGTTCTGCCGGTGTTTCTGCGGTTCCGATGGCTGCACGTATTTCCCAGAAGGTTGGTGCACAGACCGATCCGACAAACTTCCTGCTCATGCACGCTATGGGCCCGAACGTTGCCGGTGTTATCGGTTCTGCGGTTGCTGCCGGCGTTCTGCTGAGCGTTGTGGCTTATTAAAAATCGAATTATTTCATCAAATCCCCGATTCTTTGGAATCGGGGATTTCTGTTTGATGAATTTGAGTTTTTCCAGCCTTCAGCAGGGAAAGCTCTTTTTTGATGATACGCTGCGAATCGGGCTGCAATTTGTGCAAAATCGTTCCCTTTTGCATATTTTGAATAAATTACCAATATAATTTTCATGGGATTTACACAGAAATCTCTTTACATTTGTCGAATTTTGTGCTATGCTAAATATAGAATCACTACGCACCGAAAGGAATTACATATGTCGGAAGATAACAAGAGCTTACAAAAATTCAAAACCATCAGCATCGTCCAGTCCATTGTCATTGCAGTACTTGTCTTAGCGATTATCGGTATGCTGGTGTATTTTTCACTGCGAAAGCCGGAATCGGCTCCTGCTGCACTCGTCGAGGACACTTCCTCGCAGGTTTCAGCCACTGAAGCCCCCACGGATCCTGAAGGGTACTACAAATTGAATGGCAAGAAGATTTTTTTTAACGATCCCGTTTATGGGGAGATTTTCCTGCCCGTATATGCCGACGTGCCTGCCTGCACCTATGACACGGACAATGTCATCACCAGAAACGGTATGACGTATTATCTTGAGGATGAGGGCATCACCTCGTATTTCGGCATAGATGTTTCTGCACACCAGAAGGACATTGACTGGGAAACCGTTAAGGCGGCAGGTGTGGATTTTGCTATGATTCGCCTTGGATACCGTGGATATGGTTCGGGGGAGTTGATGCCCGATGAGAATTTTGACAAGAATGTACAGGGGGCATTGGCCGCCGGAATCGACGTGGGTGTGTACTTCTTTTCACAGGCAATCACGGAACAGGAAGCGGTCGAGGAAGCGAAAATGACCATTGCCATGCTCGGCGATTACGATATCACCTACCCCGTTGCCTATGACTGGGAATTTGTCACCACGGACAAAGCAAGAACGGACAAGATTTCCGTGGATATGCTCACGAAATGTGCTGTGGCGTTCTGTGACACCATTGCAGAAGCGGGATTTAAGCCAATGGTGTACCAGAATAAGCGAACAAGCCTGTTCAAGCTGGGATTGCCGGATATTGCTCCATACGATTTCTGGCTGGCTGAATACGGCGATGAGCCTACCTACTACTATAACTATGACATCTGGCAATACACCGATCAGGGCAGCATACCCGGAATCGAGGGGGACGTTGACCTGAATATCTGCTTTACAAACTACAACAAATAAGGAGAATTGACATGAAACTTGCGAAATCCACCTGGGTAATGTTCGGAATTTGGGGCGTATTGGTGTTACTGAATGTGCTTGCAAGATGCAGCAGAGCATTCAGCGACTGGTATGTGGGGAATATTTTTCCGTTTTTCTCAACACTATGGTCGAGAATCACCGGCGTATTCCCGTTTTCTGTGGGAGAACTGCTGATCGTGCTTGCAGTCATCGTCGGCGTTCCGGCGATCATTGCATTTCCCTGCTTTATGATATTTGCCAAGGCACATCGTGGACTGGTAGCACGCATTTACGGCAAAACGATCGGGTGGATACTGACGTGGGTATTTACCGTACTGACGCTGCATTTCTTCATTCTCTATCAGTGCACACCATTCGGTGAAAAGTATTATCCCGATGCACCGCAGACATATTCCGCTGAAGAAATACGTGCCGTTCTGAAACAAATGATCATGGAGACTAACGAAGCGGCTGAACACGTGTCCCGTGACGAATATGGGCGGTTCATACTTTCTGAGGCAGATCTGCAGGCGGAGGCAAAGAAATGTATGCAGCATCTTGGTGAGAAATATCCGCAGTATGCAGGCTTCTATCCCGATGCAAAGGGAATTTTCTGGTCGGATGTCATGACAAAGCAGTATATCACGGGTATCTATTATCCTTTCAGCATGGAGGCAAATTACAACACAAATATGTGCCCGATCAATCTGCCCAACACCATCTGCCATGAATACACACATCTCAAGGGCAATATTTTTGAGGACGAAGCTGGATTTCTGTCATGTATAGCTTGCATACAGAGCGACAGTGCGGATTTCCGCTACAGCGGCTATATACAGGCACTGGAATATATGCTGAATGTGGCATGGGATGTGGATCCTGACGGTGAGATCACTTCCCTGATTTCCGAGGATGTCAATACGGATATATACTGTTTCGTGCCGTATGAATACTGGGAAGAGCACGAAGATGATATTGAGATCATCCCCGATGAGGTCGTCGAGGAGGTTGCTGACGTGGTCATGGATACTTCTCTGAAAGTCAACGGCATTGAGGACGGATCACTCAGCTATGGCAGAATGGTGGATCTGATGCTGGATTATTACATACAGGAAAACAAGCTGGTGCAGAAAGAAGGAGCATAATGAGCCATTTCATTGAATTTGAAAGCGTCTGTAAGTTCTACAAAATGGGACAGCAGACGATTGCAGCGGCAGACCACATCAGCTTTTACGCAGAAAAGGGAGAATTTGTTATTATTGTAGGTCCCAGCGGTGCCGGAAAGACTACGGTACTGAACATGATCGGCGGTATGGATACCTGCGACGAGGGAAAGATTTTTCTCGATGGGCAGGAAATCAGTGCACTGCGTGGACGAAAGCTGACAGAATACCGTCGGCACGACGTAGGTTTCGTATTCCAGTTCTATAATCTGGTGCAGAATCTGACGGCACTGGAAAATGTAGAGCTTGCTTCAGAAATCTGCCGTGAACCCCTCGATGCGGCAGAAACGCTCAGACAGGTCGGGCTGCAGGATCGTATGCAGAACTTTCCTGCACAGCTTTCGGGCGGTGAACAACAGCGTGTGGCAATTGCAAGGGCAATTGCCAAGAATCCGAAGATCCTGCTCTGCGACGAGCCGACAGGTGCATTGGATTACAATACGGGCAAGGCAGTTCTGCAGCTGCTGCAGGACACCTGTCGGAATACGGGACGCACGGTGCTGGTCATCACACACAATCAGGCACTCGCAGGCATGGCTGACCGTATCATCAAGATCAAGAACGGCATGGCAATTTCCAATACGGTCAATCCCAATCCCGTGCCCATCTCAGAAATTGAGTGGTAAGCGTCATGAAAAAGAATCACAGCTATCTCAAAAATGTTCTGCGTGAAATCAGGAGCAGCTTTGGCAGATTCTTTTCCATTTTTGCCATCGTTGCACTGGGAACGGGCTTTTTTGCCGGACTTGTTGCAACTGCACCGGATATGCTCGATTCCGTGGATGCCTACTATGATCGCAGTCATATGTCCGATCTGGAGATTCTCTCCACGCTTGGACTCACCGATGCGGACGTGGAGGTGATTTCAGAAATCGACGGTATCGCAGAGGTTTCCCCCGTCTACAGCATGGATGTTCTGATGAATTTCCCCGCCAACCGCACCCGTGCTGCAAGACTGCACAGCCTGCCGAAGGAAGACGGAACATGGCTCAATCGTGTTACGCTTCTTGATGGCAAAATGCCGCAGAATCACAATGAATGCGTTGTTGCAAAGCTTAAGAACATTGATGATATTCCCGAGATCGGAAGTACCATCACCATCAATTCGCCATCCGATACAGATGATATGCTTTCGGGGAGAAGCTTCACCATAACGGGCATTGTGGACAGTGCGTATTATTTTTCCATTGAACGTGAACGCACCACACTGGGCAGCGGCAGCATCAATATGGTACTGTATCTGCCGGAATCCGCATTTACAATGGACTGTTACACGCAGATCTGTGCCACTGTGGATGGTGGTGCTGACCGCAATGCTTTCGATGATGATTATAAAGAACGCATTAACGAAATCGTTGAAAAGGTTGAGGGAATTGCAGATGCACAGTGCAAGCTCCGCTTTGAGGAACTGACCGCAGAACCCCGTCAGGAACTTGCGGATGGCTGGGAGGAATTCTACGCCAAGAAAATGGATGCGGAGCAGTTGCTTGCGGATGCAAAGGCGGATCTGGATGCTGCAAAGGCAGAACTGGACAACGGCTACGCACAGCTGGACGAAACTGCCGAACAAATGCAGAATGCCGGTTATCCCGAAGCTCTCATCACCCAGTCGCTTGCGGATGCCAAAGCCGAACTGGATGCGGGACTTGCTCAGTATGAAACAGGACTTGCCGATTATGAGAACGGCAAAACGGAAAGCGAAGAAAAGCTCCGTGATGCGGAGAAAAAGCTTCTGGATGCACAGAAAGAGCTTGATGAAGCGGAAACGGGCGAATGGTATGTCAAAACCCGTGAGGACAACATTTCCTTTGCAAGCTTTGAAGGCAATGCCATGAAAATTGCAGCCATCGCTGTGGTGTTCCCCGTATTCTTCTTCATGGTGGCAGTGCTCGTGGCACTGACGACCATGACACGCATGGTGGAAGAACAGCGTGTGCAGATCGGCACACTCAAGGCACTTGGCTACAGCAATGCAGCAATCATGGGAAAATACGTGATGTACGCCGGTGCGGCTACACTTCTCGGCAGTGCTCTTGGACTGGGCTTTGGAATGCAGTTTTTCCCGATGGTTCTTTGGAATGCATATGGTATCATGTACCATCTGCCGCCCCTGCTTACGCCATTCCGCATCAATTATGCACTGATTGCTTTTCTGGGTGCACTTTTCTGTACGATGCTTGCCACTGTTGCTGCGTGCTTTCATTCGCTCAGAGAATGTGCCGCAAGCCTCATGTTGCCCAAAGCACCCAAAGCGGGCAAACGTGTTCTGCTCGAATACATTTCCCCCATATGGAAACGAATGAAATTCACGCACAAGGTCACTGTCCGCAATCTCCTGCGTTACAAGAAACGTTTCTTTATGACGATCGTAGGTATTGCAGGCTGTACGGCTCTGCTTGTCACGGGCTTTGGTCTGAGCGATTCCATCAACGAAATTCTGGATAAGCAGTATGCACAGCTGAATCATTATGATCTGCTGATCCTGTGTAAAAATGCCAAATCCGCACAGACTGAGGAGCTTCAGACACTGCTGTCCGATATGAAAAAAGTCCTCCGTGTGCATCAGGAGAATTGCGACATTTCCGCAAACGGCGAAAAACTGGATGCAGCTCTTTTTGTACCGCAGGAGATGGAAATTTTCCCTGAGTTTCTGACGCTTCGCACCCGAAAATCCGGCTCTCCCCTGACACTGGAAGATGACACCGTCATCCTGACAGAAAAAGCAGCGGAAACCTTGGGGATTTCCGTTGGTGACACGCTGGAGCTGATCAGTGACAACAAATCCGTATTCCTCACCATTGGCGGAATTACGGAAAATTATGTGAACACCTACGTGTATATGTCCCCTGTCCAATTTGAGAAGATTTACGGAAAGCAGCCTGATTTCCGTATGATCCTGACACAGTTTACAGAGGACACGCAAGGAAGTGAATTTGCCGAAAAGATTCTTGAATGTGACGGCATTACAACAATTTCACTGGTGGAGGAAACCAAAACTTCCTTCCACAACATGGTCAACAGCATCAATTACATCATCATCGTGCTGATCTTCAGTGCGGGGCTGCTTGCATTTGTAGTACTGTACAATCTGATGAATATCAACATTACCGAACGTGAACGTGAGCTTGCCACCATCAAGGTGCTCGGTTTCTATGAGGGCGAGGTCGGTGCGTATGTGTTCCGAGAAACACTGATTCTCTCTTTGCTTGGAACAGTCGTCGGACTTGTTCTGGGTATTTTCCTGCACGGATTTGTGGTTCGGACAGCCGAGGTGGATATGGCTATGTTCGGACGTGAAATTTACCCGTCAAGTTTTGCCTATGCCGCAGTACTGACTATGGTATTCTCACTGATCGTCTGTCTTGCAATGTTCCCGAAGCTTCGGAAAATCAATATGGTAGAATCGCTGAAAAGTGTTGAGTAAGTAATTTTCTATAAAAATGATAGCTTTCCCTCGCCACCGGCGGGGGAAATTTAATAAATACCGTCCACTTTTCTTTTTTGTGAAAATGAATTGACAAAAATCCCCGAATGTGGTAAGATAATAAAGTATGAGAAACCCCGAAACAGAAAGGATTTCCAATGGCAAGAAAAAAAGAAACTCCCAAACCCAAAAAGCCTGAAATGGATGCATGGTTTGAAAACGCGGGCATTACACAGGAGGAATATATCACGGACACGCTGGAGAAGAACTATCTTCCCTATGCAATGAGCGTAATCATATCCCGTGCCCTGCCTGAGATTGATGGTTTCAAACCCTCTCATCGAAAGCTATTATATACGATGTACAAGATGGGACTTCTGACAGGAGCTCGCACCAAATCCGCAAACGTTGTTGGACAGACCATGCGTCTGAATCCCCATGGCGATGCCGCAATTTACGAAACAATGGTGCGTCTGACACGTTCAAATGAAAGTCTGCTCCATCCCTATGTGGATTCAAAGGGAAACTTTGGCAAGCAGTATTCACGTGATATGGCATATGCGGCATCCCGATACACCGAAGTCAAGCTCTCCCCCATCTGTGCAGAGCTGTTCCGTGACATCGACAAAGAAACGGTTGATTTCGTTCCTAACTACGATAATACCATGCCCGAACCCAGTCTGCTGCCTGCTGCATTCCCGTCGGTGCTGGTCAACTCCAACATGGGTATCGCCGTTTCGATGGCAAGCAACATCTGCCCGTTCAATCTGCAGGAAGTATGCGAAACCTGCATTGCTCTGATGAAAAATCCCAATCATGATATTCTTTCCACACTCAAAGGCCCTGATTTTCCGGGCGGCGGATTCCTGCTCTACGATGAGGAGGAGCTGAGAAAGATCTATGAAACGGGCAGGGGCAGCGTGAAACTCCGTGCAAAGTGGAATTATGACAAAGCTGCTGGCTGTATCGAAGTGACGGAAATCCCCTATACCACGACGCTCGAAGCAATCAAGGACAAGATCACCGAGCTTGTTAAGCTCGGCAAGCTGCGTGAAATATCTTATGCTCGTGATGAAATTGACAAGAATGGCTTCCGACTTGCCATTGACGTCAAGCGTAACACGGATCCCGATAAGCTGATGCAAAAGCTGTTCCGTTTGACACCGCTGCAGGATAGCTTTGGCTGTAATTTCAATATTCTGATCGGCAATATGCCAAAGGTAATGGGTGTTCGTGAAATTCTTCTGGAATGGGCTGCATTCCGTCAGGAATGCGTTCGCCGCAGAGTGTATTTTGATCTGAACAAGAAAAGGGACAAGCTGCATTTGCTGCTTGGTTTGAAGAAAATACTCCTCGACATTGACAAAGCCATTGCCATTATTCGAAAAACGGATGAGGAGTCCAAGGTCGTTGCAAATTTGATGGCAGGATTTGACATTGATGAAATTCAGGCGGAATATGTTGCTGAGATCAAGCTGCGTCACCTCAATCGGCAGTACATCCTCTCTCGCATTGAGGATGTTGACAATCTCAAAGCAGAAATTGCTGATATGGAAGATATACTCAACAAGCCCGAAAGAATCAAAAAAATCATCATTTCCGAGCTAAAGGATACCAGCAAAAAATACGGTCAGCCGAGAAAAACCCTGTTTTATTATGCATCCGATGAAGAGTCCCTCACAGTGGATGACGATACTCCGGATTATCCTGTGCATTTGTTCCTTTCAAAGGAAGGCTATTTTAAGAAGATCACTCCGCAGTCACTGCGTATGAGCGGAGAACAGAAGGTCAAGGAGGGTGACTGCATTTCTCAACAAGAGCAGGCAACCAATCGGACGGAGCTCCTGTTCTTTACCAGTGGTTCACAGGTTTACAAGACACGTGCAAGTGCATTTGATGACACCAAGGCAAGCCTGTTAGGAGATTACATTCCTGCAAAGCTTGGTTTTGAGGACAATGAGACTGTTTGCGGTATGGTATCCACCTCGGATTACAGCGGAACATTGTTATTCGTCTTTGAAAACGGAAAAGCTGCCAAGGTTCCGCTCTCGGCATATGCCACAAAAACCAATCGCAAGAAACTGACTGCGGCATTCTCCGACAAGTCACCGCTTGTGAAATTGTTCCTCCTGACGGAGGATACGGATATTTTCGTCCGCTCCAGCGGCAATCGTGCCATTCTCATCAATTCCTCTGAAATTGCTGAAAAGACCACACGCAGTACACAGGGTGTACAGATCATGACTCTCAAGGCAAAACAAACTGTAGTTTCCGCAGAAATTCCTGATGGCGAGTTCCTTGAAACAGTGCAAAGCTACCGTGTCAAGACAATTCCAGCTGCAGGTAAGCTTGCCAAAAATCTCGAGGAAGCAAATCAGATGCAGTTATTGTAACACAAAATGGGATTTCCAAATTGGAAATCCCATTTCTTTTGAAAAAAATCGCCTGCTAATTAAGCAGGCGATTTGATGTTTTGCGTTAACGTTATGTACGTCAGAATTATTCCTTTACACCACCGAGTGCAACACCGGCAATGATGAACTTAGACAGGATAAAGTAGATAATAACGATCGGCAGAATGGACAGTGTAATACACAGGTAGTCAACACCGTAATCCTTGTTCTTGTCAAATGCCAGTACCTTAGCAACCATGATCGGCATTGTGTGCAGCTTGTCACTCTTCAGAATCATATTCTGAGTATAGTAGTTATTCCAGTTTGCAACAAATGCGAAGATTGCCTGAACGGCGATAGCCGGTTTCATCATCGGAATTGCGATGGTCAGGAAAGTACGGAATTCTGCACAGCCGTCAATACGTGCAGCCTCTACGATATCCAACGGGAAGGAGGATTTCATATACGACCGCATGAAGAAGATAACAGCCGGAGCAGCAATTGCCGGTACGATCAGCGGAATAAAGCTGTTGATCAGACCAAGCTGATACATGAATCTAACGAAACCTGCAGAGGAAACCTGTACAGGAATCATCATAACTGCAATGATAAATGTGTAAGCCGGACCTCTCAGCTTGAAATCATATACAGTCAGACCATAAGCAGTCAGAGCAGAGAAGAATACTGTCAGACAAGTGGATGCACCTGCAATAAACAAGCTGAATGCATAACCCTGAACAACATCAAAAGCACCGGAGTACTGACGAGCAGGACCAGTATTTACCTTACCCAAAAGGGTATTGAAGTTGTCAACGATACTGCCCCCGAACCAGAAGTTGGAGGGGTTCTTTGCCAGAGCCAGATGACCATGTGTGGAGTTTACGATCAGAATATAGATCGGAATCAAGCAAATCAGAGTCAGAATCACACAAATGATAAAGATAAAGATTGACTTTGCAATAATTTTAGCATGGTAATTATCCTTAGGCTGACCATACTGTTTTTTCATGCTCATAATGTCAGACCTCCTCTCTTCATCTTTTCCTTGTACTGCTTCATCGCTCTCTTACGCTGCTTCTTCTGTGCAATTTCATCCTTGTCACGATTCATGTAGAACGTAATAGAACCGAGGATCGCAGTAATAATAAAGATAATAATGGAGGCAGCACCGGCATAACCATAGTTAGACTGATCAACCGTACCCTTAGTAAAGTTTGCGTAAATGAATACTGCCGCTGTTTCGAGATCCAGTGAATAGTTTGCACCCGTATGGTACAGGAACGGAATATCGAACATCTGCAGACCACCGATCATGGAGGTTACGAGTGTGTAAACCATAATCGGCTGCAGCAGGGGCAGAGTAACTTTGAAGAATACCTGTGAGGAATTTGCACCGTCAATGTTTGCAGCCTCAAAGAGAGACGGGTTGATGCCCATGATACCGGACATCAGCATGATCATAGTATTACCAAACCAAAGCCATGTCTGAATGAACATAACCATGATTTTGGAAATCACAGGATGTGTTACAAACTCGATCGTTGATTCCGCATCCACCCAACCCAAATTTATCAGGGTTGCGTTAACGAAGTAGTACTTAGAGTCACCGAACAGATTAACGAACAGAGCCGCAACGGATGCAGCAGTGATGATGTTCGGCATATACATTACTACTTTGAAGAAGCCCTTACCGGGCAGCTTTACCTTAGCATCGGTGAACCATACAGCCAGCAGCAGCGAAAGCAAAATCTGCGGAATAAAGTTACCGAACCAAAGAATAAAAGTATTGCCAAGGGCATTCATGAATTTTGCACTGGTTGCAGCCGCACCCTGTGCAACACCTTGTCCAAACAGAATTGTCGTGTAGTTATCCAGACCAACAAACTGCCCGTGTGCAGACTGGTTGCCCTGGAAGGACAAGATAAACGTGTAGATCAAAGGCCAAATCTGGAAAAAGGTATACACAAGGAAAAAAGGTGCAATGAACATATATCCATACTTGGCATAGCTAATAGACTTAATACGACGCTGTGCAGCTGACGCCATTACCTTTCACCCTCTCAACATGAAATTACAACATGTGCCTATGGGGACAATTCGTCCCCACAGGCTACATATATGTTTTTGTTTAATTAGATTTTGGTAAAATCTGAATTACTTGGAGAGGTCGGGGTTAGCTGCGATTGCATCTGTTGTGTAAACATTGAGAATCTCATCAGCAGACTTGTCAATGTTCTTCTGCAGTGCATTCAGGTATGTATCCTTCAGGGACTGGTCATACTTGGAGATGGAAGCATCCATGTTGATACCAGCAGCTACGTCTACGAATACAGCGAACTGATCCTGACCGCCCAGCAGAGCATTGCTGTTCTCGCCAGAAGCTACGATTTCTTCCATAACAACCTTGTTGTTTGTGAAGTCACCGGAGTTCAGAGCATACTGCTTCATTGTGTCAGCGTTTACTGTGAAGCTTCTGATGAAGTCAGCAGCCATTGTAGCGTTGTCGCAGTTAGGAGATACGCAGAGCCAAGAACCGCCCCAGAAGTATTCCTGCGGGCCCTTAACGATTGCCCAGTTACCTGCAGAACCACCGTTCTGTTCCAGCTGTGCACCGGAAGCCAGGCACCATGTGGAGTAGAAGTAACCCAGAGTCTCGCCGCCCAGACCTACGTTTGTCCAGTCAGGTGTCCACTGATTTACGTTGGGATTTACATAGCCCTTGTCAACCAGATCCTTAGCCATTGTGGTGAATTCCTTAACAGCTGTGGTGTTCAGAGTTGTACCATCAACCCAAGCAGCACCTGTAGCTGTGGAGAAGCACTGCCACAGACCGCCCAGAGTAGCAGTCATCTTAACCTTGCCATCTGTAGCTGTCTTCAGCTTTTCAGCTGTAGCCATGAAGCCATCCCAATCCTTGATAGCATCCTGCATTGCCTCAGGAGTCTCGAT
>JAZNUR010000116.1:0-9931 GCA_045592405.1 Oscillospiraceae bacterium | reverse complement strand
AGCTGCCTTCGGAGGCTCCGTCGGCGGCTCTGTGGGCTTTTCTGCTACATCAAAAGCGTCGATTCTGCCCATGATGAACTTTACGATCTGGACAACGTCCACCACTTCGAATTCGCCGTTTTCGTCAACATCCGCTGCAAGTGCTGCTGCCGCACTCGGGAAATCCTTCACAAGACCCTTCTTTGCACACGCAAGGTCAAATCCATTCACCGTGCCGTTCATGTCGATATCGGCCTTGATGACATCCGCTTTCTTACCGCCGAACTGCCACCAGTCCATATTAAAGAGGTAACTCTCTCCGCCGGTGAATACAAAGTAGAGATCGTGCTCTCCCTCTGCACCTTGAATGTCGCAGGTAACCTCCTGCCATGTCTGCCAACCGCCCGTTGTGGGAACACCGCAGGTACCGATGGTCTTGCCGTCTTTCGCATCCAGATGGATCTCAATGCGTCCGCCATTTCCTGCGGAGGAAACGCTTGCGGTAAAGCTTTCCGCTCCGTCCTTAAAATCTACGCCGCTGACCTTGACATAATCGCCGTTCTCGATGAAGCCGATATTCATACCGCCTGCTTCACACACCTCGGATTCGATGCCAACGGACCAACAAATTGTTTCGGCTTCGTTCCGCACAAAGGGATCGAGTGCCTGCAATTGTGCAGGACCTTCCTTGCCCATGTTGATTTCAGGAATGGTGCCGTCAGGGTTGTAGGTGAATTCCTCCACGCAGGCAGAACGCTGGAAACCGCCGCCGCCCGGAAGTGCTCCATTGTGATATGCGAAATAGGAATGTCCCTTGTAATCAACAATACCACAGTGATTGGTAAAGCTTCCGCCCTGCTGGGGCATGATAACACCCCGATACTTCCACGGACCGGTGGGGGAAGTGCTGGTAGAATAGCGGATATCCTCCGGAATGCCGTTTGCAGCATAGAGCATATAATAAAGATCGCCTCGTTTGTAGAACCACGGACCTTCCGTATAGGTTGTGCGATCCTCCTTGACGCCGAAGGCATCCTGCGTCATCTCTACCTGCGTAATCTGACCGGAATAGGAAATCATGTCCTCGTTCAGCTTAACATAGTAAAGACGAGGGTTGCCGAAGTAGAGGTATGCCTGCCCATCATCATCAACAAATACAGTGGGATCAATATAGTCCCAGTTCGGACCGCACAGCGGCTTGCCGATGGCATCCTTGAACGGACCTGTGGGAGAATCGGAAACACCAACGCCAATGGCACGACCGCCGGTAGCAGCCGGAACGAGGGTGACATACATATAGAATTTGCCATTTCGCTCAACACATTGGGCAGCCCATGCAGAATCAGGTTCAGCCCATGCAAAATCAGAGTCCGAAAGAATGACGCCGTGATCGGTCCAGTTCTGCATATCGGTGGTGGAGTAGACTCTCCAGTCCGGCATTGTGAAGTAATCCGCACCATCCGCATCATGTCCGGTGTACATATACAGCGTATCGCCATATACCATTGGGGCGGGATCGGGTGTAAAGACATTCTGCGCAATGGGGTTATCCGCAGCACCGGTAAGTGGCATTCCCATGAGCGGCAGCACTGTCAACAGTGCTGCACAGACAGCGGCAGTAAAACGTTTCATAGCATTTCTCCTTTTCACCTAAATTTGCAACGAAAAAGTTTATAAATTTATCTTAACAAATTTTATATCATCCTGTCAACTTACAATATGAAGAATTGGTGGATAAAACACACGCCGTGATCCCGATAATCAAGCGAAAATACCCCACTGCTGCAGTAATCAAATGCCCCAAGCATCAGACATTGAAAGCTGCCGATACTCGTTTTGTATCACAGTAATGAAAAACCATCTGTGACAAGTCACAGACGGCTATGTATGAAGATTCAGTTGCATTCATCCAAGTTCGGTTCAGTACTATGAGTTTTCTTGCGGGAGGGAGTTTTCTTGAAAAAATACAGATGGACACTCATGGCGACCAAAATCAAAGTGGTAAGCACTTCCGAAATCGGACATCCATAAGAAAACCCCGGAGTATTCATAATGCCATGCACACGATTGTATTCCTGAATTATGTAGTGATACATTCCGATTAAGAAAGATACGAGTTCCAACACAATCACTGCGAACAAAGGTGCTATCATCAGATAATAGAGTACTTTTTGATTCTTGTTTCTGGCTTTGGCGGCAAAATACGCCCATATTCCTGCCGCTGTACCAATAGAAGTCCATTTGATAAAATCAACAATTTCACCGGTTGAGTTCTGAAAATAACAGAGCGTTTCATGCGAACGGATATCAAGGTTCAAATACCTTACAAGTTCGTCAGCAAAAACATATAGATAATAAAAGAAATCCAACCCTAAGAAAAAAAGGAAAAGATCCTTGAAATTTTGTTTTTCCGGTACTTCTCTTTTTATCACAAACAGGATTATGAATGCATACAGCGATAAACCGCCCATCACAGCGGAAAAACTAAAAATATCATGTCCTCTATATAAATAATAATCCAATCGTCCGAGAAGCTGCTGGACAATTCCCATGATGCCGCCTATCCACAGATATTTGTATTTTCCAAAATGTACTTTCAAATCATAACCCCCTAATAATCAAGCGTCAATTGTCACATCATTCACTCTTCAAAGTATACCGCATTCTACTGTAATTGTCAATAAGGTTAGCAGCTATGTTTCCGAACCACAGAACCCACCACAACACCATGATCAAGCCCTTGTTTGGGGCACATCTCAAAGCTCAGTGTCATCGTCTGTTCGGCGAAGATCCTGAATTCCTGATGCACCGGTGCCCCCCAGCTGTCATCACCGCCCACGCCCATCTGCTTTGCGGCAATGCGAACCCATGTGTAGGACGGCTCGGGAAGCTCTTCACGATGCAGTGCGTTGTCGAGTTCATAGGCACTGTAGGGCAGGACGCTCATTTCAAAGGGATTTTCTGTTGCTGTAAAGGAAAGACCTGTGCCATTTTCTTCATAGACATTCACATATCTCACACCCGTGCGGTTGCCGCATTCCTGCGGATTGAGATACTTTGTGAAATTGTCCTGTGCATTTGATGTGTACACGCCGAGTCTTGCACCGTTGTTACGGTCAATGTAATTTTCATCGGGTCCCATTCCGTAGAATGTGAAGGCATTGTACTGTTTCTTCATTTTGAAATCCATTGCAAACACAGGCATATCTGCCATTCCCTTCACACCGGGATAGTCTGCCTTCACGCCAAGTCTGCCGTCAAAGTAAGCGGTATAAGTCACCTTGTACTCGAACGCCGGAACAGTCGGTGCGGCGAATGTATAGGTCACATCAAGACTGTCTGCGTGTTCCTCTGTGTCAAAGCCAATCTGCTTTGCGTACTTACCTGCAATCTGCCACTGTGCCATTGCAAAGGGATAGCCTGCACCGGTGTCGTTGTCGGTCATCGCTCTCCAGAAGCTGATTTTCGGTGCTCTTGTGATGTATTCTGTCCCATTGTAAATCAGAGAGCTGATGCCGCCCTCTCGCTTGTCGAACAGCATGGAGAAGTGTTCGCCATGCACGCCCACGGAGAAATCACCATAGACGATCTCTGCCCTTGCAGGAGCGGTTTCCGCCTTGCTTTCGGGCGTTTTCACGATTTCCTGTGCAAAGCTGATCTCGTGTCCCTTGTCCGCCCAGAGGGTATCCTCTGCAAGCACTGCGGATGCGGTCAGCACATATTCACCGCCCTCTGTCGGAACGTTCAATCCCATCGGGATTGTGCAGGATTCGCCTGCCGGAACATTCAGACGATGTTCCTCAGCGGCAAGAATTTCGCCCTCTTTTGCAAGTGTCACCTTAAAACGATAGCCGCTTGTATCAATGAACAGATTTCTGTTTTCTACGATCAGAACGCCATTCTCGATATGCATCCGGATATTGGAGTAAAGCTGCTTTGCTTCGCTTACCTTCGGAGAGTAGGTGCGGTCTGCGTAAACTATACCGTTGGTGCAGAAGCCATAGTCGGTCGGCCGGTCGTCAAAATCGCCGCCATATGCCCCGAACCGTGGTTGGATGCTGTTTAAGGTGAGTGGGTATGCCGACATTGGATTTGGGTCGGCAACCAGAACGCCGTCCTTATAAAGTGCCTGATCAATGTAGTCCCAGATAAAGCCGCCCTGATAGGCATCAAACTTGTCCTCAAGATCGGTGTACAGCTTCATGCCGCCGAGGGAGTTGCCCATGGCGTGCATATATTCACAGCTGATGTAGGGTTTGCCCGAATGCGAGTCAGGATTCTGTCGAGCATGAGGGTACACCGTGCCTGGATTTGACCACGGTGTGCCTGTGTTTTCGAGATATTCAATCACATCACAGGGCTTTGCATACATTCTGCTTTCCATATCTGTGATATGGTCGTATTTTCGATTCCAGAACACACCCTCGTAGTGGACAAGTCGGGTGGAATCTGCTTCGTGGAAATACGCTGCCATTGCTGCAATATCATCGCCGCAGTTCGACTCATTGCCGCAAGACCAGATGAGCACGCTTGCGTGGTTCTTGTCACGCTCATACATGGACTTTGCTCTGTCAAGCACTGCTCCCAGCCACTGCGGATCGGATGCAGGCACGATTTCGTTTGCACCGTGGGTTTCAAGGTTGGTTTCGTCAATCAGATAAATGCCATATTCATCGCAAAGACGATACCAGAGAGAGTTATTCGGATAGTGGCAGGTGCGGACAGCGTTAATGTTGTTCTGCTTCATGAAGCGGATGTCCCAGAGCATATCTTCTTCGGTGATGGCACGTCCACGCTTTGCATTCCACTCGTGGCGGTTGATACCCTTGAAGAGGATACGCTTGCCGTTCAGACAAATAATACCGTCTTTCAACTCAAAGGTGCGGAAGCCAACCTTTGTTTCTGCGGTTTCGATCACTTCACCATTTACGATGATTTCAGCGGTCAGTTTGTAGAGGTTCGGTGCTTCCGCACTCCACGGCATCACATTGGGGATGGATGCGGTTACATTCGCTGCGTCGCTCTCATAAACCTTGTTTCCGTTTTTATCGGTAAGTGTAAGTTTTACTGAGTAATCTTTTTCACCAATGATATCAAGCTCAGTTGTCAGAATACCATTCCCATTTTCATAATCAAAATCTGCAATCACCTTCATGTCACGAACATGAATTTCGGGAAGGGCGTACAGATACACCTCACGGAAGATACCCGAAAACCGCCAGAAATCCTGATCTTCCAGCCAGCTTGCTGTGCTGTAGCGATACACCTCGACTGCAAGCTTGTTGTTCTTTTCTTTCAGATAGGGCGTGATGTTGAATTCGGAGGGAGTGAAACTGTCCTCCGCATAGCCCACAAACTCACCGTTGAGCCATACATAGATGGCAGTCTCTACACCTTGGAAGCTGATGAATGTTTCCTTGCCAAGCAAGGATGCATCCACATCAAAGAACTTCACATAGCTTCCCACGGGGTTACGCTTCTGCGGAATCTGCGGAGGAAGAAGGCTTTCCTGTCCCTCCCAAGGATACTGGGTATTCACATACTGCGGTTTGTCGTAGCCCTGCAGCTGGATGTGTCCGGGGACGATGATGTCATCAAAGCCTGTTACATCAAAATCTGTCTTGTAGAATTCGGCAGGTCTGCTGTCGGGATGTTCGGTGTAGTTGAATTTCCATGTGCCGTTCAGGGACTGTTTCAGCTGCTGACCGCCCACGGTGCAGAGATGATCGGAATGTGCAGGTTCACGGTTTACCGCAAAGATTTCAGGATTTGCGAGCCATTCAAGTGTAGGTTTCATAAAATCATTCTCCTTTAAAAGTATTGCAATGACAAAAATCAGATAGCCTGTATATGGGGGATGATCATTTCAAAAGTTCTCTCTTCATCCGGCTCAGGTCAAAAGCATCCAGCCTGTCATCCCCGCACAGGTCACCTGCCTGCCAATCGGTGATCTCCCCTTTGCATGAAACTGACGATAGGATGTATCCGGCTGTGCAAAAACAGGAAGTGTGATACCGGAAAGCATGGATGCCGCACATCCAATCGTTAGCAGTTGTTTCATCATTTTCATAAATATACCTCCTCCGCACTTGCAAGTCCGATCTGATTCACGCTCTTCGGGTTTGCAGTTTCCTGCATACCGTTGTGAGCATTGATTCTGTCAGACTTCCGGCACACAGTCCGCCTTTTGAAGCAAGGACACCGCAGAAAATCCCCTGTAACCTTGCAAGCAATGGACATTTCCATTTGGCATATGAAAGGCGGTTCATTTTTCATTTCTGCAAATTCCATTTATTCGATTATACCACAAAACCGCTGAAAAAACAATACTTCCCTATTCTTTCTGAAAAACAGAATACCACTCCAATACCGAATTCCGGAAAACCGGAAAAGCATTGCACTTCCATAACTTTCGTGCTATAATAAAATCTGAGACTAAAATATAATAGAATGGAGCGTGTTACTTATGGACATCACAATCAAAAAAATGGCAGAAAAACTTCTGGAATTCGATGAGTACAGAATCGTGTATCATATTCGTCCGGATGGCGACTGCATCGGCTCATCGTTTGCACTTGCACTGGGACTGCAGTCGATCGGCAAACGCTGTGCCGTTGTCGGCAGGGATCCTGTGCCGCTGATCCATCAGTTTATGACAAACAATGTTCCGCAGGACGCACTCGAAGATCCCGTATATTTCTCGGTGGATGCGGTATCTCCCATGCGTACGGGCAACTATGCTGACAAGCATTTCACGTTCTGTATTGACCATCACCGTGAAAATTCCATTGCTGCGGATTATAAGTATGTGGAGGAAGACTGCGGTGCGTGCTGCGAGATCGTTTTCAAGCTGCTGCGTGAAATGAACATTACGATCACAAAGGAAATCGCCGACCTGCTGTTCACCGCACTTGTGACGGATACACGCTGTTTTCAAACCTCCGACACAAGTGTACAGACATTTGAAATCGCCGCTGCACTGACAAGACTCGGTGCGGATACCTTTGCCATCAGCAGACGAAACTGCTTTGTAAAATCCAAAGGCCGTCGTGCGATTGAAGAAATTCTGAAAGAAAGCCTGCATTTTTCCTGCGGCGGAAAGCTGATCACAGGCATTATTCTGCTGGACGATCTGAAACGGGCTGACATTGCCGATTCGGAAATTGAGGGTATCAACTCCTTTGTGGAGCAGTATGAGGAAATGCGGATCGGTGTGACAGTGCGTGAATTACCCGATGGACGCTCCCGCTGTTCGACAAGAACAAGCGGTGATATTTCCGCAAATGCAATCTGTATGGTGCACGGCGGCGGCGGACATTATCATGCAGCTGTTTGTGAGCTTGATGCACCGCCTGTTGAGGCAAGACGGATCATAGAGGCAACTTGCAAAGAATTCTTGACAGAATGCTATGGCACGAAGGCATAAGCCGTCAGAAAATGTGATTGTGAAGCAATCGTACTTAAACACAAAAGCGGAAGTCTATTTACAGACTTCCGCTTTTTGTTTGCATCATGCATCGTATTTGCTTTATGGGGAGTTTGGGTTGGTTGCTGCATTATTTTTGTGTTACGATGTTATATCCGATGTAATCCTTTGTAGACCACTTGAGATCATAACCGACTGTGCCCATGTTTTCTGCGGTCGGTGCTGCACTTCCGTCATATGCTGCCGGATCAATAATGGTAAAGTCCTTCGGAGAAAGACTATTTCTGTTTGCAGAGCTGCTTACGCCGATTACAGTAAGATAATGGTGGGTACTTCTCGTACCGTTTGTACTCTGGACGAGAACGATCGCCGGTCTTCCTGCCTTAATCTCATCGTACATCAGCTGATAGCCTGCCAGCTTTGTGGTTTTGGTCTTTACACTGAAATTACCGTTCGACCAAATTGCACACACGGAATATTGATTCTTGCCGTACAGATTGTATGTGTACCATGTACGGGGAGTTTTATCAAGAATTGTTCTTGCATAAGCAAGTGCATAGCAGGAACAGGAAACAGAACCTGCCGGCTGACGGCCTACCTGCTTGAGATGCTGCCAGTTGATGTTGCTCAGTGTTCCGGCAGTACCATTATTGCCTGCAGGAGTGTGAGATTTCCAGATGACGGAATTGTTGCTCTTCTTGATGAGCTGCAGAACACCGTCATCACCGAGCATCAGCTTATAGTCTGCAAACGGCTTTCTATTTGTATTCGAAGCATACAGGGGCTTGGATGCCTTTGAATAAACAACCAGATTTCCGTCCTGCTGCAGTACAAAGTGTGCACCGGAATTTCCAGCAGTCCTTGTATTCCAGATCGCCGTTTCCTTGCCATTCTTTCTCTCATAGATCACGAAATTTCCGTCATTCTGCATGATCGCACGATAGTTGCAGTTTTTTGAAGTGAGACACTGGCTCGCCTTTAAATAGGTGTTTTTACTTGCAGTACATTCAATTTCGCTTCTGCTGCTCCAGATGGACTGCTTTTTCTGATCGTGATATACATACAGTTCGCCATCGTTGGAAAGACGCAGGGAATAGGTGTTGCCCGTTCCGCCGATTACAGTCTTGGAATTCCAGCGCGGAGTACCTGTTCTGCTGTAACGGGGATGACTGTAAACAACAAGATTTCCGTCGCCCTGCATACTGAGACTGAATGAATGCGTAGCATTGTTATTTCCAATGCTGGTGTTTGTTCTCCAGATCGTGCCGCCGGTGGATACATTTTTGATTACGAGATCACCGTCACTCTGCAGAATCAATTTGTATTTTCCGTTCTTCGAAAGCCAACTTGTACTACTATAGGAGGATGCAAATGCAGTTTGTCCGGTCGAGAGAACGAGTGTGTCTGAAGTATACTTATCTGAACTTGCTTCAGCTGTAATGCAATAGTTGTCAAAAGGTGTGGTCGTGCTTGTCATCGGTGCACTCAGAACCATAGCACCGGACAAAGCCGCAAGAGAAATTGCTGTGAGCTTTTTGGTAATTGAAGTAGAATTATGTTTTTTCATGTAAAAATGCCTTTCCGCCGGTCATACCGGCAAGTAGAATTGTTTTGAAGATCGCGACCATGGTTGTTATTATATCACGAAGAAATGCAAATGTCAACATTTGTAAGTAAAATATTTTTACTTTTGTTCATCATCGGTAAAAATTTTTTGCCTTTTTTTATGAATTTGGTAAAATTTTCATTCCTTTCCCATGACGAACGCCACCTTTAGAAGTTTTTCTTTTCCTGCCATAGCTTTAAACAAGAAATCCCCCAGCATAGTTGGGGGATTTCTTGAAAACGATGTGGTCGGCGTATTGCTACGCCGACCACAGAATGCCTATACTACTTGTTTTTCCTTATCGAGGAATTCAAAGTCAAGCCTTGGCAGTATTCAGGATTCGTCCGTCGCCTGACAAATGTTCAGCGAAAAATCCCATCACTTATATACCAGGGTTACACTGACAAGCTTCATATTTCCCCAATAATTATAAACTGTCATTGCGGATTTCGGATTTGTAATCTTCAATCGGATGGTTTTATCAGCGTTCAAGTTGGAAGGACCGAAATCATTGCTTCCTTCCCAGTAACCCATTACCAGACATCCTCCGAAACCGTAACCAACATCACCATCTAACTGGAGTATAATTTCTGAAATAGAATTATAATCATAACCAGCCAGTGAATATCTTTCACCATATACAACATCCTTCAGAACCACTGTCTTGGTATTCTGTGTCGGTGTGGTTGCAGTGGTCGTTGTCGTGGGTTTCGTTGTAGTCGTGGTTGCAGCAGTTGTTGTAGTAGTGGTAGTCGTTGTTGTCGTTGTTGTAGTAGTCGTTGTTGTAGTAGTCGTTGTTGTAGTAGTCGTTGTTGTGGTAGTTGTGGTTGTAGTAGTGGTCGTCGTTGTTGTGGTAGTCGTAGTCGTTGTAGTAGTGGTTGTCGTTGTTGTGGTAGTTGTGGTAGTCGTAGTCGTTGTAG
>JAZNUR010000115.1:0-5138 GCA_045592405.1 Oscillospiraceae bacterium | reverse complement strand
CTCCGTCCCCTGCATCATTGGCTGTCTGGGGCTTGGCTGGATACTTTGTTCACTGCTTGCAAAAAGGAGGGAAAAATAATGTACGGATTTTTGTATCGAAATTTCCGGGTCATGCGGCAAATGCTCATTATGTTGAGTTTTATCATCCTATCTACGGCTTTCATGCCGATCTTCAAGGCATTGAATTGGGATCCGGAGGAACTGAATGATATAATGGGATATCATATGCCCTGTATGCTTTTTTATTTCATACTCATGATGCTTTCCTATTTCATAAATGGCGAGCTTCACAAAGCAGACGAAAAGCGGCTGCCGGTTTATTTTGCCATTGCATCGCCGGCGGGCGTGAACGGCTATGTCAAATCCAAATACATAACCACGCTGCTTCTGCCTTTCATCGCCATGAATATCTGTCTGGTTACCGACATCATTGCGACTGCCATTCTGGATCTTCGTCCGGATGTGGTGCAGGTGACCTCCTTTATGGGCATTTATACCGGTATGTTCATGATGATTATCCTACTCAATGCCATTGAACTTCCTTTCATGATCCGCTTCGGCGTGAAAAAAGGTGCAAACGTAAAAGCTGTGATTTTCCTCGGCATTCTTGCAGCAGCAGGCATCTATTTCCTGTTCGGCGATATTTCCATGTTCGGAACAATGGAGGATTTCATCCAGTTCCTGCTCGATGTCTTGAACGGCAAGCGTGGCGGTACGACACTGCTCGCCATCTCCGCACTCATGCCCCCTATTACGCTTGCACTGTACTATCTTTCCTATCTGCTTTCCTGCAAATTGTATCTGAAAGGAGTGGAACAGCTTGAACAATAAAAAACTCACGATCATCCGGCTTGTGATTTTCTATGCACTTGCCATCCTGCCGCTGCTCATTCTAACTCCAATTTTCAGTAATCTGCTCGGTGAACCGATGTTCACAGGCGATGCAGCAGCGTCACAGCTGACTTCGACATGGGGAATCATTGGTATGTGCTGTCCTGCTCTTGCCAATGTTCTGACACGAATCATTACCCGTGAGGGGATGCAGGATTCCTATCTGAAGCTTGACCTGAAGAAGGGCAGGGGAATGTTTTATCTTGCTGCATTCTTAGTTCCGCTATTGTATATGCTGGCGGCAACATTCATCATTCTGATTGTGTGCTGTCGTGACGTGGATGGCATTTTCACAACCGAAGATGTTGCAGTAAAGATCTGGACCTTCATCGGACAGATCGGCACAACACTCCTCCTGTTCCTGCCATTCTTTGGTGAGGAATTCGGATGGAGAGCTTATATGACCCCGAAACTTGAACAGATCATGCCCATGCCCGCAGCACTGATTGTGGGCGGCATCCTCTGGGGACTCTGGCACGCACCGCTGACTGTACAGGGACATAATTTCGGATTGGATTATCCCGGATTTCCGTTTCTGGGAATCTTTATGATGTGTGTGATGTGTACTTCGCTGGGAGCATTTCTGACACTTCTGACTAAACGCACACAATCCGTCATTCCCGCCGCCATTGCACATGGCATCAACAATAATATGGGATTCGGCATTATTTTGCTATTATTCGGCTCGGAAAAGCTGCTTGAAAGAGTGGAAGAAATCAATCAGATCTATGCAATGGGACTTATGCTGATTCCGATCATCATCATTGGTGCAATCAGTTTTGTCATTCTTGTCAAAGAACCCAAACAAGAAAAAATAGTAACGAAATAACATAAAAGCGTTCAACATCATGTTGAACGCTTTTCATTATATGTGAATTATACGCTGATCTCAGCCACATCATCGGAAACGCCATTTGCGTCGAGAACTGGCTGTACACAGTTTGCGATGAATTCATCGACCTGCTGCGGACATCTGCCGATGAAATTTTCGGGATTCATGATACCATCCAGTTCATCCTTTGTAATCATGAACATGGGATCTGCCAAAATCAGCTCACACAGATTATTGTCAAGACCTTCACGCTTTACCCTTGCACCTGCCTGCATGGAGTACTGGCGGATTCTCTCATGCAGTTCCTGACGATTGCCGCCCTTTTTCACTGCACTCATCATAATGTTTTCAGTTGCCATGAACGGCAGCTCAGCCATCACACGTCTTGTGATGATTTTGTCATACACCACAAAACCATTATCGGGATCGGTAACATTCAGCATGATGTTCAGAATCGCATCGACGCCAAGGAATGCTTCAGCGACACTGATTCTTCTGTTAGCAGAATCATCCAGCGTTCTTTCAAACCACTGTGTTCCTGCGGTAAATGCGGGATTCAGTACATCCACCATCACGTATCTTGCAAGAGCAGTAATTCTCTCATCACGCATGGGATTTCTCTTGTAAGCCATGGCAGAAGATCCGATCTGACTCTTTTCAAAAGGCTCCTCCATCTCCTTGAAGCTCTGCATCAGTCGAATGTCATTGGAGAACTTACTTGCAGACTGTGCAATCCCCGCCAGAACGGAACAAACCTGATAATCCATTTTTCTGGAATAGGTCTGACCGGAAACCGGAACTACCGCATCAAATCCCATTTCCTCGGCAATCATCATTTCAAGTGCCTTGATTTTATCCGTATCGCCCTCGAACAGTTCCATAAAAGAAGCCTGCGTACCGGTTGTACCCTTAGAGCCGAGCAGCTTCAGACTTGCAATACGAAAATCCAGATCCTCCAGATCCATCAGCAGTTCGTTGCACCACAGTGTTGCACGCTTACCGATGGTAGTCAGCTGTGCAGGCTGCAAATGTGTGTATGCAAGACAGGGGAGGGATTTGTAGGTGTCCGCAAATTTAGCAAGCTGTGCGATAACCTTCACAAGCTTTCTCTTTACGACCTGCAATGCATCACGCATAATGATCACATCTGTATTGTCGCCAACATAACAGGAAGTTGCACCGAGATGGATAATACCGGCTGCCTTCGGGCAGATATGACCATAGGTATGGACGTGTGCCATCACATCGTGACGGACGATCCTTTCTTCTTCCGCTGCCATTTCGTAGTCGATATTGTTGATATTTGCTTCAAGCTCATCAACCTGTTCCTGTGTCACCGGCAGACCGAGCTTCATTTCTGCACGGGCAAGTGCAACCCAAAGTCTTCTCCAAGTGGTGAATTTCTTATCAGCAGAAAACAGATACTGCATTTCCTTGCTGGCGTATCGTGTACAAAACGGACTTTCATAAGACGTAATGGACATAATTACTTCTCCTTGTCATTAAAAATTCTTGTCTTTCCATAGTAATACGGGATACATGGAATCATAGGGTTTGACCACATCCGGATGCTTTTGAGCATAATCAAAAATCGTATCTGCCAGTCCCTCTTTTAAAAGAGAAATCAGAGATCCAATCGGCTGTGACATCATGGCATCACAGATGGGTGCAATGGTAATTGCCAGTCTGCCGTCAAGCACCATGATACGATACGGCCAGATCTGACAATCAAACGGTTTTTCTGTTCCGAGCATACATCCCTTTTGTGGATCAAGCAGGGGACAATGGAACAGATCATTCTCATCCAGTTCGTTGATACGAAACAGATAGGAACATTCACCCTTTGAGATAAATTCGGCATCCGGCAATATTTTTTCAGCTTTTCTGCGAACTTCTTCGCTGATTACGGGTGTTTCCCAGACATCATAGCGATCAAAAACACAGCAAAGCCTGCAGTCTGCACAGGTTTCACGGCTGAGCAGTTTTGTCAGCATGGCAATTCACCTCCATCTTTTCTATTGTAGCATATTTTCAAATGATTTGCAAGAGGCAGCAAGGAATTTCATTTTGACAAAGCGTTATGGATGTGGTATAATAGAATCAAAGAGAAGAAATGTCATTTTGCACATCAATATCTGAAGAATTTTGTGCATTCCTCCAAATTTTATAAAACCTGTCAGAAAACCGTCTCCTGAATTGTATTATAAGCAAAAGGTCCTGAGAAAGGTGGGATGGTTATGCTGACAATACTGGAAAGGGAAACGGGACAAACAGTGGAAATTGGGAAGCAGCAAAAAATCGTTATGACGGGCGTGACTTATACAATCATTGATAAATACAAGGACATGGTGTATCGTACTGCACTCACCGCAGTTGGTAATTATGCGGATGCAGAGGACATTATGCAGGATGTATTTTTCAAATATTTCAAGTCACAGCCGGAATTCGAGAGTGAGAGCCATGAGAAAGCATGGTTTTTGAGAGTAACGATCAATGAATCCAAAAATCTCATGCGTAGTTCCTGGCGTCGCAGACGTGCTGATACGGAACTTACCAAACTTTCCGAACTTCCGGAACAAAATACAGAATCTCCGGTTCTTGACGCCGTGCTGTCATTACCGGAGAAATACAGAATTGCCATTTATCTATATTATTATGAAGGATACCAGATTCGTGAAATTGCAAGAATCACTTCACAAAGTGAAACGGCAGTTGCCCAACAGATGTCCAGAGGCAGAAAAAAGCTTCAGAAAAAATTGGGAGGTAGTAGAAAATGAATATGCGTAAAGAAATACAGAATGCGTTTGATAAAGTACACGCTCCCGATGAGCTTGTGGAACGCATGAAACAGGATTTGTATCAAAAAGATCTGCATGAAGATGTTGAGGAATACACATTTCAGGTCACAGAAGCACCACGCCGTCATATCTGGCGTTATATGGCATATATTGCCGCAGCACTTGCCCTTTGTATCGGATGCGGCGTGTCCGTCATGAATATGCGTGACAATCCGTTCAATCCGGCATCTAACGTGGTTACCACCACAGAAGATACAACGGAGACTACGGATGCTGCTTCACGTGATTATGCGGCGTTCCAAAGCAAGCAGCAGGAAAAAGAAATAATGCAGAGCGAGCAGATGAAATTAGATCAGGAAAAGCAACAGCGTGATTATCAGAAACAACAGAAAGAATTAGCATCCGCTGAAAATGAAATAGCATTTCGTGAACGGCAATTTTACCACTAGTCATAAAATTTCTCTTTCTTGAATAATGCATCTGAAAACGCTCATACTATCATCGACGGAGCAAAATGTTGTTCCGACGGTATACTTATGCTTGGAACTCCGCACATTCCGGCAAGGTATACCGGAATGTGCGGAGATAGGAGCGATGAACATGAGCAATCAGAATAA
>JAZNUR010000114.1:0-30677 GCA_045592405.1 Oscillospiraceae bacterium | reverse complement strand
GGCTGTTATGTATTATTCTTCTTCCATCTGTGCCTTGAGCAGATCTCTGATTTCTGTCAGCAGCTCCTGATCCTTGGTAGGCTTGGGCGGCTCGGCAGGCTTTTCTGCTTCCTTACGCTTGAACACATTAATGAACTTGATGATTGCAAACAGACACAATGCTGTCAGCAGGAAACTAATGGTGCTCTGGATAAAGCTGCCGAAATTGATATACGGCTGATTACCCCACGGGATTGTCACACCAAGCTCATTGAAATTCACACCCGCAAGTGCCATGCCGATCAGCGGTGTGAAAATATCCGCTACCAATGAATTGACAATCGCTGTAAATGCACCGCCGATGATTACACCGACTGCCATATCCACAACATTGCCTCTGGAGATAAATTCCTTAAATTCCTTTGCAAAACCGCCGGCTTTCTTTACGCCGCCCGCTGCAATATTCTTCTTTTCTGCCATACGTTTTCAACCTTTCCTTGATTTCTTTATGCTTCTTCTGTCACATCATCTGTTTCAGACGCTGCTGCATCTTCCGGATCGGAAGCGGGCAAAATGCCATCCGCTTCCAGCAATGCCTGTGCTGCGGCAGCTACTGCGGGATCATCCACCGCTGCCTGTGCATCAAGATCACTGTCCGCTGCCATCATTGTACGCTTGGATTTCTTCTTTTCACCATGCTCCAGTGCTGCAAGCTTTGCAGCAAATGCAGCATCATCCTCGATCACGGTGGTATCCAGCTTCATGTTCTTCAGTCTGCGTCCGACAGGCGATGTATCATCACCAAAAAATTCTTCGGGAGAAACGATCCGCTGTACCTTTTTGGACGGTGCAGGTTCCTTTTCCTCCGTTTTCTTTTTCGTCTTTCTCTTGGGCTTTTCCTTTGTTTCCTTCGCAGGTGCCTTCTTGGGAGCTTCCTCCGCCTTCTTCTCCGCCGGCGGTGCGGGAGCTTCCTCGTCACGCACGCTGGTCACTTCGCTTGCAGACAGACTGATCGAAAATGTCTGTGCACTTGCTTTCGTGCCGGAACTCATGGACATCTGCTTCGGACGGTCACCAAAAATCTGATCGAGAAGTTCCTGCTCGTTCGGTATATTTTTGGTTTCCGACGGCTTTGGTGTTTCTTCCTCACGCATCAACGCATCCGCACTCACCGGAATCTCCGAATAGGAATTCACCTTCATTTCCACAACAGCGGATTGCTGTGCCTGCGGCATGGGAGGAGCTTGCGGCATGGGCGGAGCCTGCGGCATGGGAGGAGCCTGCGGCATGGGTGGAGCCTGCGGCATGGGCGGAGCCTGTGGCATGGGCGGAGCCTGCGGCATGGGCGGAGCCTGCGGCATAGGCGGAGCCTGCGGCATGGGCGGAGCCTGCGGCATTACTCCCATCTGAGGTTGAGCCATCATGGGCTGCATCCCCTGCATCTGCGGCATTCCATAGGATTGTACCGGAACCATGGTGTATATGGGATTTCCATATGCATCATATCCCATCATCTGCGGCATCATCTGCATATATATGGGCATTCCGTTCTGGTCATATCCCATAAAGGTCTGAACCACGCCCATCATCTGCGGCATTCCCATCATCTGGGGATTCATCATCCCCTGCATCGGCTGCTGCGGCATTCCCTGTATCGGCTGCTGCGGCATTCCCTGCATGGACTGCTGCGGCATTCTCTGTGCCGGCTGCTGCGGCATTCCCTGCACTGGCTGCTGGGGCATTCTCTGCATGGGCTGCTGGGGCATTCCTTGCATCGGCTGCTGGGGCATTCTCTGTGCCGGCTGCTGCGGCACTCCCTGCATCGGCTGCTGCGTCGGACGCAGCATTCCCTGCGGCTGCTGAGGGATTTCTGCGGCAGTCGGCTTCGGCTGGAGTGCTGCCGGCTGTACCGTTTCGCCTCTTCGTGCAGCTGCGATCTCATCGGCTCGGGTTCTTCCGGCTGTACCGGAATCCTTCGCAAACATTCCCTTCTGTGGGGCATTCGCCTTCAGCGGTGTACCACATTTGACACAGAATGCATATTTGCTCTCATTATCTGTTCCGCAATTCGGACATATCACAAAAATCACCGACTTTCATACTAATTCTCTACCAAACTACACCAATAGTCTGATAGAGAGCGTGTGCTAAAGGGATTTCCAAAAATCCTGTCATTCTACCCATTTATTATAGCATACTCACGAAAAAATAGCAAGATGTTTTCTACTTTTGTACATCGGCGTGACATTACAAATAAAAACATTGTGCAGATTGCACAATGTTTTTATTCCATCCCTATCTATCGAATTCAAAAGTAGGATTTGCTCATTCTGCCGCCACAGTGGTCGTCTCGGTTTCCGGAGAAGCTGTCGTTGTTTCAGCCTCTGTAGGATCAGCTGCTTTCTCCGTCGTTGCAGCAGTAGATTCCGCAGTGGTTTCTGTGGTTGTGGTGGTTTCCGTCGTGGTAGTTTCCGTTGTAGTTGTGGTTGCCTCCGTAGTAGGCTCGGTGGTTGCTTCCTCCGTCGGAAGTTCACCTGTTTCTCCCGTATCCACCGTCACAATGAAACCATCGGAATTATTGCCCGAAACCTCATAGGGAAGATCCGTCGGCACGGGAACCATGGTCGTATCGAACGCCTCCGACACGGCAACATAGTACACCTCGTAGATCTTTCCATCGTAATTGGTGAACGTGAGGTGCTCGCCCTCATAGGGGTATTCCTTGAGTCTTGCCATATATTCTTCCAGACACAGACGATTGGATTTCATATAATATGCATGGGGAATGCCGACATAGCGATAATGCCACGGTTCATACTGGATCTCAGTGATCACTGTCTTTTCGTCCGGATATCGCAGCACAAAGCCATACTCAAAGCAATGCTCATCAATCCATTCATAAATGCCGCTGCCGTCATAATCCTCACCGCCAATCAAGCTCAGATCCACGCAGTAGCCCGTCTGATGCTCACTGTGCCCTGCCTTTGCAACACGCTCGGAGAAGTTGTTGCCCGTTGCCGCCAAATCTTCCTCATACAGCTCCTGCTGACGCTGCTTGGAACGATAGCCGCTGAGCACCAGAATATTGTCATCATAGGTTGCATCAAAAAAGTCATCGAACATCTTCACGAGATTGTCCGCAGCCACCTGACGCACCAGCAGTTCTGCATCACGAACGGAAAAGCTGTGACTGTCCGCATTCAGCTTCACTTCGTACAGGCTGACAATGTCATCCTCGCTTCCCTGAAAAATATACTTGTTGTTCACCAGCATCAGCGGGCCGTTGTACACATCAGAATTCAGGTGCTCCTCATTCTGATAAATGGTCTTGGGTTCATCCGTTGTCTCCGTCGGTTCACTTTCATCCGTATTCTGGAGATAGGTAGTCGTCTGGTTGATTTTTTCGCTGTCGGACACAACATAATAGCATCCATAACCGATCACACCCAAAAGTGCAATAGAAAGCAGAATATCCACCACACGATTCTTTCCGCTGTTCTCCTTCTGATTCGATTTGCCCATCATAAAACCCTCCGTTTCTCCTTGTTTTCTATATCTTTTTCAAGCCATGCCGCATTGCATGACTTCGGGGAATGGTGCATACTCATATATTATAGCATATTTTTTTCAAAAATGGAAGTCTTTTTTCTGATTTTTATAAGATATTTTCAAATATCCTGCATTCGACGGCATAGAACAGGATTTTCCGGCGTAGAGTATGTTATATCAACCCTTGTTTGGAGGAATACCCATGAAACGGATCCCGCTCTGTCTGCTTGTCACTTTCGCCATGCTGATGCAGGGCTGTGTCAAAGATCTCCCCGCAGAACAGGAATTTTATCAGCAGGAGGTTGCCCATCTATATCCCCTTGCCGAGATTCCGGCATCTGTGGAATCTGCCGCAGAAACTGCACTCAGCTCCACCCATACTCCGCTCAATTACGAGGATGTCCGAGCCGTCTGGATTCCCGTGATGCAGTACGGCGAATGGATGACAGGGAAATCGGAATCAGAGTTCCGCAGCAATGTCAGTGCGGCATTCCAAAACTGCACAAATCTCGGAATCAACACATTGTATGTTCATGTACGTTCCTACGGCGACGCCTATTATGCTTCCTCCCTATTTCCGAAGGGCAGTTATCTTGACGGGGACTACGATCCGCTTGCCATCATGCTGGAGGAGGCACACGCACGATCTCTTTCCCTCCATGCATGGATCAATCCCATGCGTGCGGCAGCCTCAGACAAGCTTTCGCAAACAGATACAAGCTTTCCTCTTGGTGCATGGTATCGGGATGCAGAAAAGAACGGCACTTATCTTGCAGCATCGGGGGCATTGTACTATCTCAACCCCGCCTACCCCGAAGTCAGACAGCTAATTGCGGATGGTGTTGCGGAAATTCTGGAACGATACAACGTGGACGGCATCCACATCGACGATTACTTCTATCCGACGCAGGACGCCGCATTCGATGCGGCGGCATTCGCCGAAAGCGGAGCATCGGACTTATCGGCATGGAGAAGGGAAAACTGCAATGCCATGATCAGGGCAATCTATGATACCGTCAAGGCACAGGATGAACGGCTGCTGTTCGGCATCAGTCCGCAGGGAAATATGCACACCAATTACCAAACGCTCTACGCAGACACGGCACTATGGTGCAGCACGGAGGGCTACTGCGACTACATTGCACCGCAGCTTTACTATGGATTTGAAAACGAAACCTGCCCTTTTGCTGAAACTGCCGCCCTCTGGGCAGAAACAGCAACGCAAACAAAACTCATCATCGGGCTTGCCCCGTACAAAATCGGAACGGAGGATGTCTGGGCAGGTTCGGGAAAAAACGAATGGGTGACGGATGACACAGTGCTTTCCGGACAGGCAGAATTCCTGCGGCAGCTCGACGGTATTGACGGCACAGCACTGTACAGCTATGCATCGGTATTTTCACCGGATGAAGCCGTTGCGGCAATGGTTCAGGCAGAACGGGAACGTGTGGGAGAGATATGGAGGCTGCAATAATGCTGCAAAACGACTGTGAGCAAATACTCACAGGCGTTTTGAGATTATCTGACTACCGAAGAATGACTATAAATATAGAATTCTTCCTGACTCGGCATCCATGCCTTTTCCTTCGGTGGAAAATCTGCGTCGAACGCATCCACCGCCGCCGTGTCGTCGCAGCAGTCGGCGGCAGTGCTTGGGATATACATCCACTTTCTGCCGTCAAGTGCCCCCGGCACAAGCTCACAAACAAGAAGTGCCGTCGGGAAGTTTCCGTCCACAACGAAGCTGGCATTCTTCTTTTTGCAGCTCACAAATCCACGGCCAACGTAGTTGCCGGGATTGCCGAAAATGACGTTCACATCGTAACCCATCTTCCGTGCCGCCTCAAAGGAATGCTCAATCAAAAGCTTGCCATACTTCTGTCTTTGATACTTGGGCGAAACGCAAAGCGGCCCAAAGGAGAGAATCTCCTTCCTCTCTCCGTTTTCAGCCTCAAGCCACGCCTTTGTGTACATGATGTTGCCGACAATTTCGCCGTCCTTTTCTATCACAAATGCAAGCTCGGGGATAAAATCGGGATGTGACCGCATCGTATGGACAAAATAATGCTCACTGCATCCGGGAACATAGACATTCCAGAATGCTTCCCTCGTCAGATTTTCAACTGCTCTGTAATCGCCCGGCTGTTCCAGGCGGATGATTTCTTTTGTATGCATGATAATTCCTCCTAAATGAAATGATGATTCCTATCGGGAGGTTTTGCACGGGTTTGGTTTTATGCAATCCTCCCGCTTAACATACAATCTCCAGTGTACCAAAATTCTTCAAAAAAACACTCCTAATTACAAATTTTATATAGTTTCTTACATTTCTGCAAGTGCTGCCTTGATGGCATCAACCTTGTCGGTCTTTTCCCATACTACGCCGATATTTTCTCTGCCGAAATGGCCATATGCCGCAAGCTTTCTGTACTGCGGACGACGCAGATCGAGCATTTCCATAATACCACGGGGACGCAGATCGAACACCTTGTCCACTGCCTTGGCAAGCTTAGCATCATCGACCTTACCCGTGCCGAAGGTATCCACCAGAACGGAAACGGGACGTGCCACGCCGATTGCGTAGGCAAGCTGGATCTCGCACTTATCCGCAAGGCCTGCCGCAACAATATTCTTTGCGATGTATCTTGCTGCATACGCTGCAGAACGGTCAACCTTCGTCGGATCCTTACCGCTGAATGCACCGCCGCCGTGTCTGTAATAACCGCCGTAGGTGTCAACAATGATCTTTCTGCCCGTCAGACCGCTGTCACCCTGCGGACCGCCGACTACAAAACGGCCTGTGGGATTGATGTAGATCTTGGTTTCTGCATCCATCAGCTCTGCGGGGATCACGGCATCAATGACCAGCTCCTTGATGTCCTCACGGATCTGCTCAGTGGAAATTTCAGCAGCGTGCTGTGTGGAAATAACCACAGCATCCACACGTTTCGGTCTGCCGTTCTCGTCGTATTCCACGGTAACCTGGGATTTGCCGTCAGGACGCAGATAGCGAAGTGTGCCGTTCTTGCGGATCTCTGTCAGCTTGAGTGCAAGCTTATGTGCCAGAGAAATGGGCATGGGCATCAGTTCGGGGGTTTCGTTGCAGGCATAGCCGAACATCAGTCCCTGATCGCCCGCACCGGTTTCCTTTTCATCCTCATAGGAATTATTGACGCCCATCGCAATATCCGGAGACTGCTCATCAATGGCTGTCAGCACGTTGCAGGTGTGACCGTCAAAGCCGAATTTCGCACGGTCATAGCCAATCTCAATAACGACCTCCCTTGCGATCTTGGGAATATCCACCTTCGCAGTCGTGGTAATTTCGCCCATGCACAGCACCATACCCGTGGTGCAGGCAGTTTCGCAGGCAACTCTTGCCGTCGGATCCTGTGCCAGAATGGCGTCAAGAACTGCATCGGAAATCTGATCGCAGATCTTATCGGGATGTCCTTCGGTGACGGACTCGGATGTAAACAGTAGTTTCTGCATTATTTTTCCTCCATTTTCTCATTTTCCAAAAGATGAAACAAAAACGGCATTCGGTTACCGAATGCCGTGATTTCTCTCAAAAATCCTCATCTCTCGGTAATACCGCAGGATTTAGCACCTTGTCCGTTACAGACAGGTTGCCGGGCTTCACAGGACCTGTTCCTCAGCCACTCTTGATAAGGGTGCAGTTTTCACTACTCTTTAATTATACTACAGCTCCCCCACTCTTGTCAATGGGAATATTTGGGCAAATTGCAGTGTATTCCGTGTCGGTTTTTGGGGATTTTGGCGAATGCAAGACGCTCGTTTGCATTTTTCTCACAGACCATTGACATGCATTGCACGTTCTGCTATGATATAGGTAACCTGCAAAAAATCAAAAGGAGATGATTTTTATGAATCACGAGGTTTATATGCATGGACAGGTGCTGGGAACACATTCGTTCCTGCTCAAGGATGGCTTTCTGAAGCCGGATGAATATTCCGAAATCAAGGCAAAATATTTTCTGCCCGGCGGAGAATCGGGCACTGCGGCAACGGTGCTTGCATCCCTTGGCGTCAGTGTCAAAATCGACGGTACACACATCGGAACGCAGGTTGCACCGCTTTTGCAGAACTTTTACAAGGATAAATCCGTGGATCTTTCTTCTCTCTTCTTTGATCCTGACTATGAGGGACTCATGGATTATGTGGTGATCGCAGGGCTTGTACGCTCTCCGATGGGCGTTTTCCAGGCACTCTATGAACCGGGTGCAAAGAAACGCTGGAATATGCCGAAGGAAGCTGACATTGCAAACTGCTCTGTAGCAGGCATTGATCCGTTTTTCCTGGAGGAAACACAGGCTGCGGCTGAACTCTGCGTAAAGCACCAAAAGCCCTATGTTACCATTGATTGCACTCACGACACCTATCTGCATCACCACTGTGCCGTGAACGTGGTTTCCAAGGAATGCACAGGTGCTGTGCCATACCGTGACAAGAGTCCGGAGGAAATCTATGATCTGCTGACTGCAAGTACGGATGGTCTTGTCATCATCACCCGTGGCGAAAAGGAAATGCTTTACGGCAGAAAAGGGCAGCCAATGAAGCGTATGCAGCCGTTTTCTGTGGAAGTCAGAAGCACACTCGGTGCAGGGGATACCTTCAAGGCAGGCTGCATCTATGGTTTGCTCAAGGGCATGAGAGATGATGAACTGGTACGCTTCGCAAGTGCATGTTCTGCAATTGCGATCTCAAGATTCCCCCTGCCGCTTTATCCTCCAACGGTGGAAGAAGCGGAAAAGCTGCTCTCCGATCACGACTGACTTGTGCAAACCTTTCCCGTACACGCTATGTACAGCGATATCACAAACAAAGAGCCTCTCAAATGAGAGGCTCTCAGCTTGTAGAAAAGTCTTTTTTTCTTAGAGATGGGCATCCTGTCATTGCCCCCACCCCAACCCCTCCCCAAGGGGAGGGGCTATCGTTCGGGGACTTCGTCCCCACTCCCCATTTTAAGTTTTTCGACATACAAAGAGCCTCTCAAACGAGAGGCTCTTGCGATTACTTCGTGCCAAAAATTCTGTCGCCCGCATCACCCAGACCGGGAACAATGTATTTGTTATCATTGAGCTTTTCATCCATTACGCCGCAGTAGATATCCACATCCGGATGCTGCTGCATCATGTTGTCCGCACCCTCGGGAGAACTGATGATGCACATGAACTTGATATTCTTCACGCCCAGTGCCTTGAGCTCGTCAATGGCAGCACAAGCGGTATTTCCCGTTGCAAGCATGGGATCAATGATGATGACATCACGCTCTGCAATGTCCTCCGGAAGCTTTGCGTAGTACTTCACCGGCAGATGGGTTTCGGGATCACGGAACATTCCGATATGACCGATCTTTGCCGCAGGCACAAGGGATGTGACGCCGTCGATCATGCCAAGTCCTGCACGAAGAAGCGGCACAAAAGCCAGTTTTCTGCCCGATACAATCTTGGTTCTTGCCATACAAAGCGGAGTTTCCATTTCGATTTCCTTCAGCGGCAGATCACGGGTTGCCTCATAACAGATGAGCATTGCCGTTTCGGATACCAGCTCACGGAATTCCTTTGTTCCTGTGTTCTTGTCACGCATCAGCGAGATCTTATGCTGAATCAGCGGATGATCAATAATATGAAGATTAGCCATTCTCATTTCCTCCTGTCTTTTCATATAGTATACCCTGCCCTTTCACAGGCCATACATTACTTGTGTTCCAGTGCAGTGATCAGATCCACTCTACGCTGGTGTCTGCCGCCCTCAAATCCCGTATTCAGGAAAAGCTCCAGCAGTTCCAGTGCCAGTCCCTGACCGACCACACGCTCACCCATACACAGCACATTTGCATCGTTGTGCAGTCGGGTGTATTTTACAGAGAAGCAGTCGCTTGCACAAGCCGCACGAATTCCCTTGATCTTGTTGGCGGCCATGCTCATGCCAATGCCCGTGCCGCACAGCAGCACAGCTTTTTCTGCCTCACCGCTTGTGACCTTGCCGCAAACCTTTTCCGCCATATCGGGATAATCGCAGGGAACGCCTTCTTCCGTTCCGCAGTCAATATAGGGGATGTTCTTTTCATCAAGATACGACTTTACGGCATTTTTCAGCGTACACGCTGCATGGTCACATCCAATTGCTATCATAGTTTTCTCAACCTTTCATTACAATTTCGGAACTTCGCCCCATTGTTGCCGCTTGTGCGTCAGCACAAAGGCAACGCTTGTCAGCGGCAACCTGCCGCCCGCTTGTGCGTCAGCACAAAGGCAACACTTGTCAGCGGCGACTCGCCGCCCGCTATTTATCCGTCTTTTTCTTCTGTACCTGTACTGCCTGCAGATAGGACGCTGTCAGCTCCTGTGCAGTAACTTTATCCTTCCACGCCGCACAGGTGCATACACCTGCAGCCGACTGCAGGCGAAGCATGGGCGGTGCAATGTGCAGCTTATCCGTGGGATGATTGCTCACGGCGGTATACTGCCTGAGAAATTCCTCCGCACCGTCACCAACCAGAATGATCGGTTCATCCATGCGGCGAACAACCTCGGCAATTTCCGCAGCTGTCTGCAATTCATCGGGTATCATGCGTTCCACGCCATGCGGTGCATCGCTCATAGAATAGCGGTAGGAGAACCACGCACAATAGAACAGATCCGCCCTTGCGTGCATCAGAGCCAGTATTTGCGGTGCACCATAAATGCGGGACGCCATCGCTTCGAGCGTCGAAACGCCCACACAGGGCGTATCATTTACCATCGCCATGCCCTGTACGGCGGCAATGCCGATACGCAGTCCGGTATAAGAACCGGGGCCCACTGCAACAGCATAGCAATCCACATCTTTTGCCGTCATGCGGCATTCCTCCAGCAGTTCCTTGCACAGCGGCAGGATCACCTGCGAATGGGTGCGGCTTGTATATATGGTATGCTCCCCCAGCAAAATCCCCTGCTCCGTGTCAAGAATTGCAGCAGAAGCGGTTTTTCCCGAGGTATCAAGTCCCAATATCCGCAAAGCGTCCATCTCCCTCTATGGTAATCCGGCGTTCCTCATCGCCCACACGCTCCAGCGTGATCCAAATGGTATGTGCGGGCAGTGCCGATGTAATATTCTCCGACCATTCCACCGCAAAGACGCACTCGTCCATCGGGTAGTCATAAAACCCCGTGGTTTCCAGCTCCTCCTCGCTTTCAATGCGGTACATATCAAAATGGCAGAGCATTTTCTCCTCCGTGCCGTAGGTATGCACCAGTGCAAATGTCGGGGATGTCACAAGATCCGGCAGCCCCATTCCAAGGGCAAGTCCTCTTGTGAAGGTCGTTTTTCCTGCACCCAGATCCCCACGATAGGCGATCACGTCGCCCGCTTTCAGCTTTGCACCGATTTTCTGTGCAAATGCGATCGTATCCTCTGGGGACTGGGTGGTATAGATGATTTTTGCCATCAGAACAGACCGCTAATGTTGCCGTCGTTGTCGCAGTCGATCTTAAATGCGGCAGGAGCCTTGGGAAGTCCCGGCATTGTCATGATGTCGCCCGTCAGAACAACGACAAAGCCTGCACCTGCGGACAAACGCACATCACGCACGGTAATGGTGAAATCCTCCGGACAGCCGAGCTGCTTCGGATCGTCGGACAGCGAATACTGCGTCTTTGCAATACATACGGGCAGATTGCCATAGCCCATGTTTTCGATTTCCTGCAGTGCCTTTGCAGCAGCGGGCAGGAACTTCACGCCGTTTGCACGGTAAATTTCCTTTGCGATAGTTTCCACCTTCTTGGAGATGGACAGCTCGTTCTTATAAAGCACACGGAATCCGTCGTCGTTTTCGTCACACATTTCGATGGTTTCACAAACCTTGGCTGCAAGGTCGGTACCGCCCTCGCCGCCCTTGGCGAAGATCTCGCACATGGAGGTTTCTACACCGAGCTTCTTGCAGTATTCCGCTACAAATGCCAGTTCCTCATCGCTGTCAGTGTGGAATCGGTTAATTGCCACAACCACGGGAACATGGTACTTGAACATATTCTCAATGTGAGTTCTCAGGTTCACGATACCTCTCTTGAGAGCATCCACATCGGGTGTGGTCAGTTCGGAACGTTCCACGCCGCCGTTGTATTTCAGTGCACGGATGGTAGCAACCATGACAACGCAGGAAGGTTTCAGACCGCCATAGCGGCACTTGATGTCAAAGAATTTCTCTGCACCAAGGTCGGAACCGAAGCCTGCCTCGGTAATGCAGTAATCGCCCAGCTTCAGTGCAAGCTTGGTTGCACGGATGGAATTGCAGCCGTGTGCGATATTCGCAAACGGGCCGCCGTGAATGAGAACGGGAGTATGCTCCAGCGTCTGCACAAGATTCGGCTTGAGAGCGTCCTTCAGCAGTGCAGTCATTGCACCCTGTGCCTGCAGATCCTTTGCGTATACCGGCTCGCCCTTGACATTGTAAGCCACCAGAATATTTCCCAGACGCTCCTTGAGGTCTGCAAGGTCGGTTGCAAGACAAAGAATTGCCATAACTTCCGATGCCACCGTAATCTGGAAGCCATCCTCACGGGGTACGCCGTTGAGCTTGCCGCCCATGCCCACAACCACGTTACGCAGTGCTCTGTCGTTCATGTCCATACAACGCTTGAACATGATTCTTCTGGTGTCGATCTGCAGCTCGTTGCCCTGCTGGAGATGATTGTCCAGAATGGCACAGAGCAGATTGTTTGCTGCGGTCATAGCGTGAATATCGCCTGTGAAATGAAGGTTAATGTCCTCCATGGGGACAACCTGTGAATAGCCGCCGCCTGCTGCACCACCCTTGATACCGAATACGGGACCGAGGGAGGGTTCACGCAGTGCAAGCACTGCTTTCTTGCCAATTTTTGCCATTGCCTGTGCAAGTCCGACGCTGACGGTGGTTTTGCCCTCGCCTGCGGGTGTGGGGTTGATGGCAGTTACAAGGATCAGCTTACCGTCGGGGCGGCAGGCAGTCTTTGCATAGAGCTTTTCGGTCACCTTTGCCTTATAATGTCCGTAGGGTTCGATATCCTCTGGGGAAATACCAAGCCCCTCGGCAATTTCAACGATGGGTTTCATTTGTGCAGCCTGTGCGATTTCGATATCGGATAACATATGACATACCTCCGTTTGCTATTTTGTCACGATTTTCGGAACTGCCGCATGGCAGTTTCCACCATTTTCAGTATAGCATATTTTCACACTGAATGCAAGCAGTTTTTCGTATTCCGTCCAAAAAGAAAAGCACACTGCTGCTCATGCGAGCTGCAGTGTGCTGCGTCATTTATTCCTGTGCAAAGACCTTTGCAAGTGCATCGCCCGCAGAAAGACTGCCGTTGAGAAATCCTGCAATGGCTGCATAATTTTCATCCATAAAGGAAATCGGATACATAAACGCATCCTCCACAATGTTCTTGGTCGGCACCTGATCAATGCAGTTCTGTCCGACACGGAAGAACAGCACGCCTGTTTCGGAATCCAGTACCAGACAGCCGAGCAGCAGTCTTGCGTTGATCTCATTGATGAACGCTGCCACCTCAACGTAATTTTCGGAATTCACCTCAATATCGGAAGCTGCAGTTACCGTGAATGCAGCCTCTCCAATGATGGCATGGAGCATCAGCCCAGTATTTTCATTCAGCTGCACGCCACTCTGAAACACGCCGTCTTCTTCAAAATAGTCATACTGCCACTTCTGGGCGTCAAAAAAATCCTTGATCAAGGATGAAATCTGATTCATAAACACTTCTCCTTCCACAAAAACAATGCCGCCTCTCGGCGGCACCGTAATTGGATTGTTTTACTCAGCAGCTTCCACTGCCCCTGCAGCTTCCACTACACCTGCAGCCTCAGCAGCATCGGATGCAGCAGCAGCCTCAGCAGCAGCAATCTGCTCTTCCAGACTCATGGTCTCAGCAGGAGTTGCAGCCATGCCCATTTCAGCCATCAGACGCTGCAGCTCAGTGTCAACCTTCTGGTTAGCCTGAAGCTGTTCAAAGGTCTCCATCTCATTGGAGCTTACACCGTTGGAAGAAGCGATCTCAGAGAATGCCTCTGCCTCTGCTTCCTTGCGTGCAACCTTCTCCTCCATACGGCTGAACTTGTCGAAGGAGCTGTTGGTGTCGATACCGCCAAGGGACTGTGCCAGACTCTTCTGGGTATCTGCCATCTGAGAACGTGCAATCAGCATAGCCTGACGGCTCTTTGCCTCTTCCAGCTTTGCCTTGAGGGTTTCTACCTGCTCACGAATCGCATCGGTCTGATCGGAAATTGTTTCATACATCTGCTGGTAGTTTGCAGTCTCCTCGTCAGCCTTTACCTTCTGCTGCAGTGCACGCTTTGCAAGATCGGTGTTGCCGGATGCCAGTGCTGCCTTTGCCTTTGCCTCCCAGTCAGCGGACTTGCGTGCTGCGTCCTTGTACTGCTTTTCAGCCATACGCTCGCTTGCTACTGCCTTGCCCAATGCCTGTGTGGACTTGCTCAGTTCCTTCTGCATATCCAGAATGATCTGCTTGACCATCTTCTCCGGATCTTCTGCACGGTCGATCAGGTCGTTCACGTTAGACTTAAAAATATCACTGATTCTCTGAAAAATTCCCATTGTTCTTTCCTCCGTTTCAAGTTCGTCATTTGTTGTTTGGCGGCTGTGCCGTCCATACTTGTATCATACCATATAATTTCCAAAATGTCAAGAGTTATTACAAAAAATTTTAATGTTAATCACATTTACTTCACATATAGCAACCATAAGATTGCTGCAATGCATCTGAAAGACAGTTTTTTTGTCGTTTTGCCCCTATGCAGACAGAGGGAATGCAACACGAAAAGCGGCAGCCTGTAGAAAAAGCCATTTTTCTTAGAGAATTGCATCCTGTAATTGCCCCCACCCCAACCCCTCCCCGAGGGAGGGGCTATATTTCGGGGGCTTCGTCCCCGAACCCCTCTGTGCGGCTTTCGCCCTACTTAGCATTTCGACAGACCGAAGCGGCAGCTTTAAAAAGCTGCCGCTTATATTACCGGGTAAAAACGATCTCCCCATCCTTGCAGATGACTCTGTCGAATGGTGCATTGGCACGCCACTGCGTCCCCAGCCGAATTTTCTGCCACTGTGCCATTGTTCCGGCATACCGCATCGTCCGAAGATTCGCAGCATTTGCAAAGCAGCCCAGCGGTACATTTTCAGGAATCAGCCTGCAGGTCGGACTGCTGTTTGCATTGCAAATCCAGATGCTCACCGGATAGGGGGGAGTCAGTACCTCCATTGGTGCAGGGACGCCATCCAGATAGGGATAGCTCCCGTTTTTCATCAGCCAGCCCATCACATCACCTCCGTTCAAAGAAAACGGATTCCGGCAAAATGGTTGCACCATTCTATGCAACTTCATTTCACAGACGGCTCGAAAGCTTGTATTTATGCTGTCCCTAATAAAGAATCTACATTCTGGGCTATTATAGAGAAGCAGTCCATGCAATTTGCACGGACTGCTTTTGTACCATAGTAATTGATTCAGGGTTGCTCCGGCGGTGGAATCAATACCGCACGCACGGTCACACGGGTTTGTCCGCTGAGTGTACAAGTAAACAGCGTCAAATCCCAGCTATCTTCCGCACCTGCCAGCATGGACGGAATGTCCCGTCCGCCGATCATATCCGTCTCGATAACTTCATAGATAAACATTTCTCCATTCGCATTAATGAACACAATCTGATCGTCGGTATTCAGACTCTGAATATTTCCGAAATGCGTACGGAAATTATGTGCTGCAATGATCAGATCCCCCGCTGCTGCCGCCCCCTGATAACGACAGGGTGCTCGGCGGAGTTTGGGATAACTCCAATCACTCATAACCGGAAGCTCGATATTCAGTCGTGGAATACTGATGATGCCGATATACTGCGAACCATCAATCTCCACAACAGGATCAGTCGGCGGCTCTGTCGGTTCGGTCGTTTCCGGCTCTGTCATATACTCCGAATACAGATCTTCCGTAGGCAGAAACTGCTGCAAATCCAACTCCGTTGTTTGCGGCTCCGTCTGCATTTCCTCGATCTGCTGCCGCAGATCATGCAAAATCTTAGCGGACTCTTTTCCGCTGCCTTCATCCTGACGCAGGTTGTATAAAACAAGGAACAATGCTGCTATCAGCAGCATTGCCCCTAATACAATCAAGCACCATGCATGTCTCTTCTTCATGCTATTTGGTTACTCCTTTGTTCGCATTTTAAATCCGATGCCCATCAATATAAGTCCGCTAAGGGCAAGTACGGGCACAGGCCACCAAAGCTGTCCGGTCTGGGGCAGTTTTTCGGGTGTTGTGGTGGTGGTAATGATTGTTGTGGAAACTGCTGTTGTAGTTGTTACAGACGTTGTAGATGTTGTAGTGGTCGTTACCTCTGTCCCCAGTTGCGTATCGGCCGTTGTGTCTTCTGTTTCACCTTCTGTAGATGGCGGGATGTCCGTTTCTTCTGAGTCCGTCCAGTCTGTAGAATCCTCAATAGAACTATCCGTATTGAAACTATTGACTACCGCATACTTTTTTTCTTCGTTGCGGAACACTACAAAATAATCCTTCGGAATGTCAATCTCAATAACTTTCCAATCATACGGCTTATCTGCTTTCCAGGAATATTCCCAGTTATTGGATTCATCCAAACGAACCGTTTCATACAATTCATCATCACAGTAAATTTGCACAGTGACATAGGATGAACGTGTGAATGTATGATTTTCATCATTTTCCCAAATTTTTCTCACCGTATACTCTGCCTTATCACTGGCATTCATGTAAATGTACTTCGGATATGCGGTCATATCATAAACCTGATTCTCACCGCCAAATTCCGTAATTTCCATGAAAAATGGTGCGGGGAAATAGTAAGTTTCGCCAATCTGTACATAATCACCGGCAACCAAATACAAACCAACGCCGAGATCATCAAACTTCAGTGCACCATTCGCATCCGCTTTCTTGGAATCAAGCGGCTTCAGTTTATGAACAGTAGCAAAAGCATCCAGCGTTTCCGCAGCAAATGCCAGTGCAGATGTGGAAGTATCCTTCAGAGAAACAGGAAATTGTGCAAAATCTCCCTGCAGCTCATACTCTCCTTTATCATTCCGTTCGCCCACTTTGAAAATATCCCACTGCATTCCAACCAGCATTACATCTTCTTCAGTTTTACTAAGAATTGTCAGCGAACCTTTTACATCCGCTGCCATTGTGTGGAGCATAACAGCTGCTGTCATCCAAAGAACGACACCAAGCAGACACACGACCGCACCCAACCTGCGAATTGCTTTCGTGCACATATCAACCACTCCTTTCGATAGATAGTGTTATTCTCCCTGTCCAAGGGACAAATCATATATTGGATTTTGGTATGGCAATTTTTTCTTCTTCCTATCACTGCACATCCAGATAATCAGCATCACAATTACGATGGGCAATGCAAGAATCGGCACAACGATCAAAGGATCTATCTGTACCGCATCCGAGGTAACTTTCACGTTCGCCATCGGTATTACTTCGCCGTCCTCATCTATAATATTATTGATTCGATGAGAACGAAGCAGCAATCTGTGCGTATTGATGCCATACGGTGTACACGTCATCAGTGTGACATAGTCGCCATCCGGAATGATCTCCAGCTTACTGAACTCGTGAGGCTCTACGATCAGGATTTCTTCCACCTCATATGTGTAGATCTGACCAAGAATATTGATCGTGAAAATATCGCCAACTACAAGCTTATCAAGGTCAGTAAACAGCTTTGCTGATGGCAGACCACGATGTGCGGAAATGATGCTGTGCGTATTTTTACCGCCAACGGGAATCGTACTTCCTTCAAGATGACCGGCGGCAATGTTCAATACACCCTCACTTGTGCCATGATAGATCGGTATTGTTACCTGAATCAAGGGAATGTCGATATATCCCATAATACCGGTACCTGATACATCCAAAATATCATAATATCCTGCAACAAACTCAAATTCCTCAAAGGGATTGGTGAGCTTTGCAATCTGAGCATTATAGGCATCTGCCTCCGCAAGCATTTCCAGCAGCTTGGAATTGTCCATTTCGCTGACGATCGCTTCATAGCTTGCAACTGCACGACTTTGTACTTTGGAATTCCACCAATTGCTGAACATGGGATAGAACATCACGGAGAGTCCCACAAGAAAAATTAATGAAAAAATGATTGTTGAAATAATACTTGACTTTTTGCTCATGGGATCCTCCCTAATGGCTGCCGGCGGCATAACGCCGCCGGCAGCAAGTTAGGTTAATTAGAATTTAGATTCATAATGTAAGATGTGTGAGGTTATTAATTATTCCTCATCCTTCTTCATACGCTTCTTGGAAATCAGGTATACGCCTGCACCAGCTGCCATTGTACCGCCGACTACGTAGAAGATTGTGGTACCGATACCACCAGTGCCGGGGAGCTGCAGTCCCATAAAGTTCTGAACTTCTGTAGCTACTGCATAGGTGTCATCTGTAGAGTAAGCTGCCTTGTCATCATCGTCATTTACTACGAGCTTAACTACGTCGTAATCATTTGTATCGTCTGTTTCAGGATTTACAAATTCTACCAGTGCCTTAGCAGGTGTGCCGTCCCAATCCTGAACATGCACAGTATTACCAGTGATTACCAGCTTAGTATCTCCTTCAAGCAGGTTGTAGCCAGTAGGCTGCTTTGTTTCCTCAAGATAGTATGTACCGTCATCAAGACCGGAAACGGTAAACAGACCAGTAGTTGCTGCAGAAGTCAGCTTTGTGGTTACTGTAACCTTTTTACCATTGATTGTCTTCTCAGTCGGTGTGTCAATCTTAGTATCAGACCAGCCCATGAACTTACCATCTGCATTTACCATTGCATACTTTACACCAGTACCATTACCAGTAGCGTTCTTGAGAACGAATTCTGCACCTTCAAGCTTTTCACCGGAAACACCGTCAACCTTAGTTACATCCAGCTCATAAGTGAATGCAATAACTGTATCCCAAGGTGTGTCGCCAGTATTATCCTGATCTACGTCAGTACCAGCATCAGGACCATCCGGAACATCAGGATTGTCAGGAGTTGTATCTTCTTCAGTATATTCATCGTTCGGCTTGTCAGGATTTTCTTCATCCTTTTCCTCATCTGTCGGACCATCCGTCTTGGGAGCGTACAGAACGTTGGGGTTGTTGGAGTATTCAAGCTTAGCAGTATTCTCCTGACCTTCAAGACCAATGTCTGCACTCTCATTCAGGATTGCGGAATAGTCAACGATAATAACAGAAGTTTCGTTAATCGTTATTGAGCCACCGCCAACTTTCTCCAATGCATAAACATCTTCGATTGTGATTTCAAATGTTGTATCATCTTCACCGGGCACATCCTTATGGATATTAAATACATTGTTTTCAACCTCTGTTGTTGTTGTTACTCCGCCTACAGTTGTCTTTACACTAATTGTAAAGTTAGGAACAAGTGTAAATGCAGCATCGAGTTTATCAGTAAACTTGATGTAATAGTGCTGATAATCCTCAATATTGCTGGGCATTGCTGCATAAAGTCTGAACGGAACAGCATCACCGATGCTGTAGTCAGCAACATCGTTCCACTGCAGCTCATCCTCATCTTCATACGTTGCAGATTCGTCTGCACTCTTCACGTTTTCTTTAATCTTCTTTTCCAGCTCAGGATAGTCAAGCTTAGTGGTTACTTCAATTGTTGCACCAGTATTACCTGCTACCTTCAGCATACCGAGAGACCAAGCAGTACCATTGCCATCACCTGCTGCTTTATTATCTACAATTACATAGTAACCATCAGGAAGCTGAGAAATTTCTGAACCACTTACTTCACCGGAAGTTTGTGCACTCTTATTCGCAACAGCAATCTTTGCAAAAATTTCTTCTTCCAAAGGAGAAGTATCATTAACAAAGTTAGCAATGATCTTTGCTACATCCTGTGCGGATTTTCCGGTGTTAGTGCTGTCATAAGTAACATCGTCAAAAAGATTCTTTGTTACAGGATCGCCGCCCTCTACCTCTTCTTCATAATCAAAAGTAGCGTCAGCCTTAAGTGCTGCAATGAAAGCCTCGGCATTTATGCCATCGCCCCAATCTGTTACGGTAAGCTGACTATTTTCGTAAGAACCTTCAAAGATCTGATATGCAGCCAGTGATTCATGTGTGTAACCATCGTCAACTACAGTAATTGTGTTGCCCTTACCAACATCAGTTTTTGCTGCCCAAGCGGTTGTCATCGGTGCTGCCATGCAAGAAGCGATCATTGCAATAGCTGCGATTGTTGCTAATCTCTTCATTTTTCTTGTTTTCATAATAATTCTCCTTTTAAATAAATTTTTGTTCTGCCGGTGCGGTGACACGCACCGGTCAGATTGGGTTTGTGAATTATATACTCAGCGGCGGCTTTTCTGCCAACGCTTCATACCGTAACATCCGGCGATGCTGCACAGCATCAACGCTATGCCACTAACGTAGAACCACGTTCTGCCCTCTCCGCCGGTGGAAGGCATAATAATCGGACCATTCTTATCATCAATACTGCTATTCATGAGAGATGTACTGATCTTGTCATTGTTGTCATCGTCATCCAAAGGTAATCCATTGGGGTGTTCGTAACTGAGCAGCTGATAGCGGTCAGCTCCCTTACCGTAGACTGCCTTTTCAACAACAACATATTCGTACAAGTTACCCTGACCATCGGTTACCGGAAGTTTTGAAAGATCAGCCTCCCAGTTGTTTTCCGGCGTCAGTTCAAGTGTTGTAATGAATACCATGCTTCCATCCAGTACCGGCTGATTGCCTGCTACTGGAGGTGCTGCTTCAACCTTCGGGCTGTAGTCGGTGTTTGTGATTGTGTAGGTAGATCCCCACTTGTAGTCATCATAGTTATCGGCATAATACAGCTTGATTTCCTTGATGTTTTCCAATTCGAAATCATCGCTCGCGTCTTGAACGACACTCAACACGTCAATATCTGTGATATTTGTGTAATCATGCGTTATTGTGCTGTTTTCACCAATTTCGGGTATTTCATCCTTCACAGAGTTATTCAGCATAATGTAGTCACGAGGGATTGATAAGAATTCGCTGCCATTCTCGCCGTATGTTACGACGATTTTTTCAAGTGTCTTGCCGTCATAACCCATGTAAGTATCGGGGCTGTTCAGCAGATTTGTTTCTCCATTTGTCTTGAACGATGTCGAATGACCCTTGTTCAGTTTGTTGGGAATGTAGTTCATGTTGCTGATGGTGTAAGTCGAACCATCCGAGAATTTCACAATAGTCTTGTACAAAGATGCGGGATCCCAAATCCACATATTCAATCTGTCACCGTCTCCACCAATAAAGTTTACATCCGGCCATGTGGACGAATCAAGTTGCGGATCATTGGAATTAGGATTGAACTGGGTAAGATCGTAATAATCCATATCCAGATTTGTTCCATCGCCATCATTCTGATCTGTGTTTTCATTTCGGGTCATCGGAACGTAATTCAGAAGGTTAGAATAGTAGCCATTACCATCAGCCGTTTTGGTGCTGTAATCCTGAAGATATGGGGTATATCTCAAATTCAGCCTTTTGTTAACATTGTCTACTTCCTTGTAGTATACCTCAATGCCACTAATGGTCTTTCCGCTAAACTCTCTGCCAAGCTCGTCAATGGTCAGGAAGAGATTATCGTAGTTATCGTTTCCACTATTCAGGAACGCGTACTGTTTGTGCGTATGAACTATCTCGTCGTTTTTGTACGCTGTGTTGTGGATTGCGAAAGCATCGCCGTTAGTCGTTCTGAGAATGATCGACTTGATCTTATCACGATTCTGCAATTGCTCGAAATACAGTGTATACGTTGCAGTTTCTGTGATGTCATCATCGGTGTTGGAATCCTGAACCAACGGAAGCTCATTGAATTCATAATGTGCAACGTTGTAATTACCGTTGTAATTACTACCGTTCACTATGAAATTCGTTGAATAGGAATCATTCTGCTGTGTGGTTGTGGTAGGATTGCTATTCTCTTCAGTAGCAGCCGGGGTCGAATTTGTCACCTTACGGATGTACATACTTTGGTGACCGGGATCATAATCCTTGTCATAGAGTATATCAATGCTGGAGAGCGTATCGCCACCCAATACCGTGTTGGTGAAATTATAATTCGATATAGAGGTGAGATCTCTATTTACATGACCGCCTTCATTTGCCGTCTTTGCACTGTGATATACCTGATAATACGGTGTATCCGCTGTGATATTATTGATGACCAGAACCGAGCCGTTTGTAGTGTAGAGAGATACTCTCTTGATTAGGTCAGGATATTTTGAACGAACATTCATGTTCGTATCCGCTTTGATTGTACTTGTGGTTGTTGCAGTCTTAGCCCATGTAAGAACCTTTCTGTCTTGTGAAGCACCACCGTACCAATCGTTCGAAACACCGCCGATGAATACGTTTGCATAATCTAAATTATTTGCATTTGCCGGCAACGGCTTTGTAAATTCAATCTCAACGTGACTGATTGCTGCCCCGTTCATATAACCATTGTTAATAGTGCCGATTGCAAATAAATCCTGTCCTGTTCCGTTAGGATATTGAGTAAGTGAAGTATCCATTGAATAGGAAGCGTTATTTTCAGCCTTCGCCAGCTTGCTGCTGTCCATCTTCTGGATGCTCAGCGTACTCTTGGTGAGTGCACTTCTGTTGGTGAAGAAGGTTTCGGCGGTTCTTGCCTTTCCATCAGATGATGGATAGGGACCAGTGATTTTAATGTTGTCGATAGCTAATGTACCACTTGTTGCATCTGAAACAATATAGATAGATCCAGCATTAATATATTGCGGCACCGTGAATTCTCCAACTAATACATTACTCCATGCACCACTAGGTGCCACACCCTCACATATTACTTCTTCATTACCACCATTCATATGGACTATCAATTTAACATTTGCTTGATTCGATTCACCTCGAGAAACTTGTGCACTAAACCTATAAATTTTTCCACCTTCAAAGCCACTTACATTGCGAACAAATCCACCAGTAACATCAGACGTTAATTCAAATTCAGCATAATATGAACCATCCGCAGCCGGATATGCATTCGTTCTTGTTGGATTACCCCAACCCGCCGAATAGCGTATCCAACTATTAACATCGCTCTCATTTTCAAACGACCAGCTATTTACAACCGGTACATTTTCCGTATTGCCTTGCGTTGTTGTGGTGGTTGTGGTCGTAGTTGTTGTGGTGGTTGTTGTGGTGGTCGGAGCCTCTGTCGGAGGCTGTGTCGGCTGCTCTGTGCTACCTCCCGCTGTCAGCTGTGTGACTATGATGTCATCGACGCGAACTGGATCACCATAAATACCTTCTCCCCAGTCAATACCTGCCAAAAGTCTTACAACATGTTCACCCTCTGGCACCTCAAAACTTCCCGAGATCGGTAATGGACTACTATTATTATCTGTATATCCCAAGCTACCATCTGCATCAATTATCGTTGAAGTACCATTCGAATATTCCACAATTAACTGCGTATACCTACGCCTTGTAACCTGAGCACTGAATGAATATTCATATCCAGGAACCAACTTGGACAATACATCTTGGTTAGTGTATTCAATTAAACCATGAATCTGTAATTTCCACAGCCCTTCCTCAGAATCATAATAAGAAGTTTTTGTATCACTGTTATGGGTATAATCATCCGATAACTCCCATCCATCATTAATGCCGTTTTCAAAACAAGAATGAAGCATATTTTCCTGCTTGATCTGTACGTCATCAACATAGACGGGATCACCCATAAACCCATTACTGGTAATCGGTACAATCTGCAGCTGAACACTATTAGTATTTGCAGGGATGTTAAATGTTTTGGACAACTGTTTCCAGTTTACAGTACCGGCATCCACATCAACGGTTGCAAGCTCAATCGGCGTACCTCCATCAAAAACTACACGAAGCTTGACTGCTATGACAGCTTTTGACGCCGTATCACGAGTTACTCTTACACTTACGCTGTAATCAGCCCCCGGGGTGAATCCCTCAAGATTCTTAGCAAGGTATGAACAAATTGTTGTCTCACCCTCAGTAAGAGGCTGCTGCGAAACAAACTTGTATGCACCGTCTGATCCAGCGTATGTAATTCCCCCCTGTACGCCTGCGGTATGGCTACTGTTATTAACATTACCAACACCAAACCAACCTTCAGTATCCGATACACCCTCATCAAACGAGTTGACAGGCTTAGCTAAATTGTCTTTTATACCCAGATCCGGTAAATCAGAACCCTGCAGCTGAGATGTCTTACGATAGATCTCAACAACTACCTTATCTACACCGGTGCTAATGTTGTTGTACCAATTTTTCTTAACACTGAGAGTACGCTTGAGAAGGGTGTTCTCAAGTCCAATATTAGGAACTTCACCTTTCTCTACTTCGGTTGCCTTGACCAGGTTATCCGTATACTTTGTTACATAACCGTAATTGTATGTTTCAACAACTCTGTAGTAATACGGTGTGCCGTCATTGTTGGCCAAACCATTCGTTGTCTTAGGAAGTCCTGTGAAGGTGTACTCACCATAGAACTGTACATCCTCATATCCTTCGTAATCACTCCAGTTCACCTGATCCGTTGAATACTGCAGCGTCACCGTAATCGGATCTGCCCATTTTTCAACAGGATTTACGGAATCCTGGACGTAATACTCTTCCGGAGGATCAAGTTTCTTGTTTCCGTTTTTATCAATGAAGAAATCGGTTGCGTCCCACGACTTATTCACGTGGATTGAAATCTCTGTATCTTCCTTCTCCTTGTTTGTGATGAGCTTGTTGAGTGTTGCACCAGTATATTGATTTATCAACTGCCAGCTGGCATCGTTAGGATTGTTTGTATTACCATAGATTACCTTAAAGTCGGGAAACTCATTTGCGTTTGCTTCTCTGATGTAGTAGAACAGCTTGCAGCCGTCTTCTTCAACAGGAAGGTTTTCAAATTTAGCAACATCATCATTGCCTTCAATTGTCAGGATATATTTCTGTTTTTGATTATTTTCATCCAGTATATAATTACCGTTTGCATCGGTTATGTAGACAGGCTCTGCACCCAACGGAATGAATGTGGGCACTTCAATCCTCTTGCCGTCTTCCGGATTATACTTGTATCTGTAGAGCTCTACCGTAACCGGCTGGGCTGTTCCAGATGAATTAAACTGCCAATTCTTCGTTACTGAAACGTCAATCGTCTTCGTATTGGTGATCGTAACATCCCAATCACCCGCATAGATCGGATTTTTGGTATATCCGGGTTTGTAGTCGCTCTGCGTCTCCTCACGAACATAGTAGTAAATCATCTTGCCGCTTTCATCATAAACCGGCAGATTGGTAAAGGATGCCGTTTTACCGGGTGTAACAGTTACTTGCCGCTCCAAATCATTTTCGTCAAGAACCGGATGAATCTTGGTGCCAAGAATTGCTGTAAACTCGTCATCAGTCATTGCCATGTTAAGATTACGCTCAGTAGAAGAATAAAGCATCACCTTAACTGAAGTCTTCGATTCTATACCAACCCAAGCCTTATCCAAATTAATGTTCAGAAGCTCTTCCTTGGTATTGGTCACTACGACCGTACCATTGTTGGAGTTCACACCATTATTCTCATATGACGCTGTGTAGTACTTCAGATCTTCTTGATCAACTTGTTCAACAACATAGTAATAAAGCAGGTTGTTTTGGTCGTCCATTGCGGGGAGTTCATCAAACTTATAAGTCCAGCCATTTGCTGCATTAAGCGTTGCTGTACCAACTACCGGCAGATTATTGAACTGTCCCGGTTGTGTCGCATCCAGATTACCGCTTGTGGACCGGTAAAGTTTTACTGTGATCTCTCTTGTATCTTCGATGGTCACAGGCGTATCGGGCTGTGTCTCCTGAATGTATGCTTCAACAATCTCTGCCCATTTTCTACCCATCATCTCATAGGTCGTATCCTTGGGATGGAGACCATCACGAAGATCATCAAGGGTAAGCCATTTGTTTACATCGACAAATCTTACGTTTTTGCCTTCACCTGCAAATTCTGCGACAACAGTCTTAACCATGTCGTTGTAAGCTCCGACAGTAGAAGCGGGAGCGTGATCCCCATAATTGTGCCGGAACGCAGGAATGGTGGCTACGAAAATCACGCTGCCGGGCTTCATCGCCCCCACCATGTAACTAAGCAAATCACGATACTGCGATGTGTAAACTGAGGATCCTTTCCACGCATTAAGATCGTTGGTACCAATCATGAGCAAGATAATATCGGGCGCGTTCGCCTGGATCGCATTCGTGCTCTTGAGCTTTTCAAAGAGACTATTGTTCGCATTATTAACATCATGGATCTGGATTCCTTGGTATCCTGCATGGTTATTGTCATAGTTAACGTACTGCCCGTTGTAATAGAACGATGCAATATCCGAACCTGCGGGACCTACCATATCGATGTTATACTTATCCTTGAGAAGTGTATACAGATGTGCTCTGTAACCGCCCGTATTGTCATAGAAGTATCCCTCACCAAATGTGATGGAGTCACCAACGGGCATGATTTTGTATTCTTTGTTTCCCTGCGAAGTTGTAGGAACGGGAATATCAGGATTCCACACCTTCTTAGCGGTAACCGAAATCTTTTTGCCTTCGGTATTCGTAACAGAAATAGAGTCTGTCTGTTCTGGAGCACCTGACGTATTCCACGAAACACCGTTTTTACTGTAGCTTACAGTATAATTGCTAACCTTGGTATCTTCCTTGATGTAGTAGTACCACAGGTCATTGCCATCATAAGCATCCTGTTTATTAAAGGAAGCTTTCCAACCATTGGATGCATTTAATATGATGGTTTGAAGTTTTGGACCCAGATTTGCAGTTGTTACGTCCTGATTTGGAGTTTTAGTCCTGTACAGGCTTACCTCAATCGATCCAACAGTGCTCGGCACTACATTGGGATTCCAATACTTAGTAACATCAAGCTTCAGTGTCTTCTTTACTTCCGGCAGCGGAGGTGTAGGTGCCTCTGTAGGAGCCTCTTCAACCTTCAAATCCCAGTCTCTGTCGTTGCGTTCTTCGCCCTGAATCTGAACGTCACATCTATGGGATTCACCGGTAGCAACAAAGTTTCTTGCAATGATGGTACCGTTCGTGTTACCTGCGATATTAACGTCTGCATTCGGTGCCAGAATGGAACCGTTGCGGCGTTCGCCGAATACTGCTTTGCCGTCGAAAGCTGTATACGTCTTGCTGCCATTTGCACCTGTGGAATTAACGATGTTGTACAGAACTCTTGTTCCGCCTTCTTCCAGTGTAACTTCGCCTGTACCGTAAGTGCTGTTCTGGTCATCGGACTTGTAAACCAGCCAAGACTTATTGAAGTAAGCATCCTCATTTTCGCCAACATCAATGGTCAGGAACAGGAACTTATCTTCTGTAACGCCCTTGATCTCCAGAACCTTCATCCATGTTGACCAGGGAGCATCCATTCCAAACTTGGTTGCGTCAATGGTGTAGTAAAGGTACTTGTCATTCACACTACTAAAATCAAGTGTGATCTTCTCGCCGCCATCCCACCTAACAAGCGAGTGCCCCGGTTCAATGATGTTGTTAGACAGCGATGCACTCTTATTTGCAAGTGTCTCTGACATATTTGCAAAATTGTTGAGTTCCTGAGTAATGTTAATGTAAGGACGATCCGGCCTTTCAAACTTCAGCTGAGGATTGTAAGGTCTACCATCCGCCTTCATGCCAAACTTATCCTTGGGTATGAAATAAGTTCTCCACGTCTTCTTATCTCTGATCGTATATCTGTTAACAAAAGGCGGAGCCGGGGGAGAAGAGTAATTGCTGCCCATGATAAGCTGCGTCTGGTATGCGTTGTCCAGATTCGCATTCGGCCCCAGATTTCTGATGTAGTTGATTGAGGTCATGCCGCCCAGTCTGTCATTATACACACCGAACGCACCATTTTGCAGGAGCCAGTTAGTAGCAATATTACCGTGAACGTGGGACTGCAGCGAAACAGATTCCGCAAAAATGTGGAAATGTGTTGCAACACCCAGTATGGAACCGGCAGGTGCTTTATACTCTGAAGGCTTATCTTTAGCAGAGTTTGCATAAGGAGAGGTTTCACCACCGTCTCCCGGTGCAGCTGCCATCATATTGTTCGGATCGTAAATTACGCTGAATAAAGAAGAGAAGTCCGGCTTTGTCGGGTAGCATTCCTCTGTATGAGTATGTACCAGCTTTTCACAAACCAGTGAATAGCAGAAATCCGTATGCTCATGTTCTTCTTCTGCCTCAGGTACACATACCATCTGGTAGCAACCTTCCTCAAGTGTATGAGTATGTTCTTCTATTCCACAAGTGGCAGCTTCTGCCATACTATCCGCCGGCTGCATTAATACAAACGGGACAATAAAAGACACAAACAACGACAGTGCAATCAGAACTGCCAGATATTTCATTTGTCGTTCCCGGTTCAGAACATATTTCTGCACCAAGAGTTGCATCTCTCTCATGTTTATCCCTCCTTCTCCAATACTAAGCTAAATTTGAAATAAGATATCGAACGATATCAGTCAATTGCTGTTTCCACTTATGATACAGCTCCGAAACTGTCCATCGGCCAAATTCTGAATACCACCTTGCCTATGATGTGTTCTTCAGCAATACAGCCTACTGTTCGGGTTCGGCTGTCTATGGAAGCAGCTCGATGGTCACCCATTACAAAGAAACGATTTTCAGGTACCTGATACGGCATCTGAATATCACATTCACCAAGAGATTTGGTGCTGATATAAGGTTCGCTCAGCTCCTCATCATTTACATAAACTGTACCATCCGCTTCAATGTTGATCCAATCACCGGATGTTCCAATCAGTCGCTTGAGCAAAATCTTGTTATTATAATAGAAAGCAACGACATCGCCGCTTTCATAATCTGCATATTTGTTGCAGATTACAAGCTGTTCATTCTGCAGTGTCGGCGTCATACTCGCTCCTGTCACACGCAGTACCGGCAAAAGCAGCATTGAGATCAATACCGCAACCGCCGCAACAACCACCAGAGAACTGAATGTGCTTACAATTGTTTTTCTGAAATTTCTTCTGTATCTGATGCGTCTTACCTCCGCCGTCAGCTGTTCTGCCGTCGGCAGATCACGTTTGATTTCCTGATCCATTCTGATTCTCCTGCTTGCACCGATTTTATTTCTTTTTCTTCGACGGATTACTCGGTGCTCCGCCCTTCAGTTCATACTTAACTGCTCTGGCGATTCGTGCAATATCGTCATCCGAAATCGAACTTGCAGCCGAAATAACCTTCATCTGCTCTTGAAGCTTCTCATTCTCCTGCTTCACTGCTTCGATTTCTTTCTGCAAATAAAATAAGATTTCCAGTAGTTCGGATCGTTTGAGTTTTCGTAATTCTTTGTCTGTCATGTTACCTCTCCATCTTACTTATATTACATAATATTCTTCCTGTTTTCTATACTTAATTATACTATCTGCCAACTGAAAAGTCAAGAAAAACACTGGTTCATCATACATTTTCTCTCATTTTTACATTCATGACATTTCCATTTTGTGCATATTAACGAAAGTGGGTTTACAGTCAGTAATTTCAATACTAAGGTTGCCAAACCGTATTTACAAAAATTTTCATATTTTCCAAATATAGTATTCACATACCTTTTTTTGCTTGACGTTTGACTCATATTCATATATAATAGATATCATATTCTATTAAAAGGAGACGGGCAACATGACATTCATTACCGGAGATATTCACGGGGGCATTGACATAGGCAAACTCTCAAGCAGGAATTTCCCGATCGGAAAAACGCTGACACGATCGGATTATGTCATCATCTGCGGGGACTTTGGATTGCTCTGGGATGATTCATCTGAAGAACACTACTGGCGGAAATGGCTGGATGATAAACCATGGACGACGCTCTGGATCGACGGCAATCACGAAAACTTCGATATGCTTGGGGCATATCCGATTGAGGCGTGGCATGGCGGCAGAGTACAGCGGATCACACCGAATATTCTGCATCTGTGCAGGGGCGATGTATTTGCAATTGACGGCAGGAAGTTTTTTGCATTCGGCGGTGCGGAAAGTCACGATAAGGAGCGGCGAAAGCTGGGTATTTCGCTCTGGGAGGAGGAACTGCCCTCTGCCGCTGAGATGGAATATGGCAGGCATTCGCTGGAAACAAATGGGATGCAGGTGAATTATGTCATTACGCACACCCTTCCGAAGCGGATACAGAGCGAATTGCAGACAAAAAAGCCCTTCACTTCCAATCGACTGACCGACTACTTTGATGAAATTGCAGACCGCCTGCAGTTTCGTGCATGGTTTTCCGGGCACTATCATACCTCACAGAAGCTCGATCGTTTTTATGCAGTATACCAAGATATCTGGCAGGTGGAGGAGGATGGAACACTGAAACCGGCAAATTCCATTTCCCGATAATACAAAACGGCGTTTTTTTCGGAATATTTCGGATACTGAACACATAAGCATGAACAAAGGGGACAAATCCCTATTCTGAAAATCAGGTGGTGCTTATGAAGAAAGAAACAAAACAGCTGCTGCATCGGATCGCTGCCGTTACTGCAGCCATCTCCATTACGATCGGAGCAGCCTGCTATGGTGCACAGAAACTTCCGACAACCGTTCCCGCAAGCACGGACGGCAGTGAACCACGGGTCATTATTCTCGATGCAGGACATGGGGAGTGTGCTTAAACCGAGTCAGGATTTCGGCTGAAACATATATGCTCATACAATAAAAAGGTGCATCCAATCATATGGTCGCACCTTTTATCGTTGCCCTTACTCCCCATTTCAATCCACGCTCCCTGGGTAGGGAGCGACTACGCAAACACACCGGAGGGATGGGCAGAGTTTATATTTCAATCCACGCTCCCTGGGTAGGGAGCGACCTTGTTGCATCGGCAACCGGTGTATTCGCACTTATTTCAATCCACGCTCCCTGGGTAGGGAGCGACTCCCTTTCGGGGGTATTCATCACCCACATTGTAAATTTCAATCCACGCTCCCTGGGTAGGGA
>JAZNUR010000113.1:0-23053 GCA_045592405.1 Oscillospiraceae bacterium | reverse complement strand
GCATTGGTATAGCCCACGATCGCAACGGTGAGCACACCGTCTTTTTTGCGGCGGCTGCCGATGAATTTGCGGTGCTGTTCCATTTCACGCAGTTCTTTTTCCAGCTGTGCCACACGGCTGCGGATGTGACGGCGGTCGGTTTCCAGCTTGGTTTCACCCGGACCACGGGTGCCGATACCGCCGCCCAGACGGGACAGGGCGGAGCCCATACCGGTGAGTCTTGTCATGCGGTATTTGTATTGTGCAAGTGATACCTGAATCTTACCCTCACGTGTTCTGGCACGTCCTGCAAAAATGTCCAGAATCAGCATGGTTCTGTCAATCACCTTACAGTCGGCGGCATCGGAAATATTACGCATCTGCATACCCGTAAGTTCCAGATCAAAAATCAGCATATCCGCTTCGAGGATTTTCACCTGTTCAGCAATTTCCTCAAGCTTTCCGGCACCGATGCAGGTTGCCGCCTCCGGTGCGGGACGGCTCTGGATCGCCGTGGCGATCACTTCACAGCCTGCGGTATCCGCAAGCTCTGCAAGCTCCTCAATGGACAGCTGTGCGTCATATTCTCCCGTGTCTATTCCGACAAGAATAACACGGGCTCTTTGATTTTCCTGCTGTATTTCATGCATATAGATTAGTCCTCCCAGATTGTCTTTTTGTGTTTATCATGGCGTCGGTAGGCTTTTTTATTCTCCTCCTGCCGTGTGACAGGATTACAAAGCCCCCAATCGCTGCGTTTTTTGGCATCGTGTTCCTTGCGTGCCTTCTTGCTCATTTTTTCATACGGTACAAATTTTTCCATAGCCTGCCTCACTTTCTGTACGGCGGCGTTTCTTCGCCCGCCTTAAAATTGTAAATGGGCTTGAGAACATCCAGAATTTCCGCAGTCGGAGTGATGTGTTTCACAATGTCCTCCATATCCTTGTATGCCATCGGGCATTCGTCCAGCGTTTCACGGCTGACGGATGTGGTGTAGATGCCCTCCATCTGTCTGCGGTACTCTGCCATGGAACAGCTTTCCTTTGCCTGTCCTCTGGACAGGAGACGTCCTGCACCATGCGGTGCGGAAGCATTCCAGTCGGGATTTCCCTTGCCCCTGCAAAGCAAGGAACCGTCACGCATATTGATGGGGATGAGCAGCGTTTCGTCGCACTGTGCGGAAACGGCACCTTTACGCAGGATCATGTGCTCCGTGTCGATATAATTGTGAATGGTTGCGAACTGCTCCTGTATATGCCAGTGCATTTCCTTGACGATTTCACGCAGCATTGCCCGCCGGTTCAGGCTTGCAAATTCCTGCACAAGCTTCATATCGTGGATGTACTGCCGGAACAGTTCGCCCTCGCAGTAGGCAAGTGCCTTGGGGATTGCTGTTGTTTTGGTGTTTTTTCGTTTTTTGATTGCATCGGAAATCTCACGCTGCCTGCCCTCTGCTTTGAGCAGAGCAATCAGCTCTGCAATATCGGCATCGGAGGACTTGTTCAGGCGGCGGTATGCCTCATTCTGGTACCATGCTGCAACCTCCACACCGAGATGGCGGGAGCCGGAGTGGATGACCAGATACAGCTTACCGTCGCTGCCTCGTTCTACTTCGATGAAGTGGTTGCCGCCGCCCAGAGTACCGATACTCAGGACAGCACGGCTTTCGTTGATGTGCTGATAGCAGCAAAGCTGTGTCAGGTCGATCTGTTCGGCATAGCAGTGCGGTTTTTGACGCACTGCAAAGCCCGACGGGATCTTTTCACGGATGATCCTGTCAAGCCGCTGCGGTTCGATGTGAGTTTCCTTGAGAACTGCGGTTTCCATACCGCAGCCGATATCCACACCCACAAGATTCGGAACAACCTTGTCGGTGATGGTCATTGTCGTGCCGATGGTACAGCCTGCACCGGCGTGCACATCGGGCATGATGCGGATTGTTGCCCCCTTCGTAAAGGGCTGGCTGCACAGTGCGGTGATCTGTGAGACAGCACTTGAATCCGCAAAGTCTGTGAACACCTTTGCTGTGCTGTGTGCACCTTGAATTTCAAACATGATTGGCTCCTGTTCTGCCGCAACTGTGCCGTTCGGACGGTAAACTCCTTTTGACGCAAAAAGGCACTTCTGTCCATGACAGAAGTGCCCGAATCGTACAAAGAGATGCAAAATCACGCAGTCGGATTATTGCAGTTCCTTCCCGTCCGAAAGGCATACGGCTGTCTTGTTTTCGATAGTATGTGATTTTTCAAAGTAAAAATGATCATAGTGGAACATACCGTTCACCTTCCTTTCATCAGAATGGTTACATTATAGCATAGTTTTTCCATGTTGTCAAGGGGAATTTTGTATTTCTCTGAATAAGCTGTGAGACTCTGTAAGTGATTGTCAGGCTGATTTTCATTCCGCCATTCCCGAAAAGGCTTGACACGGTTTTGGAAATGTACTATCATAGAATATGAAAGCATCGGTATGATACTATTAAGATGACATCGGGGGATGCACACAGACCGAGCAGGAATTACAAAAAGAAAACCGAACACGAAACAATGTATTGAAACAGTGTGCTGTTTTCCTGCATTTTGGTTGACGAATTGCTGAAATTATGGTATACTGTAATTGTATGAATTTAGGAAAGCGGGGATGGAGATGGATAAGCGAAAGCTTCCCGATATGTCACATTATCCGAAATGCCGCAGAATGATGCAATGGCATAAACTGAACATGATCATTCGTATCATATCTGTTGTGGCAATCGGATTTCTCAATATTTTTCATGTTTCATTTATGAAGGATATGTTGTTATTGTGGGGAACCGTACTGACTTATATCATCATTCTTGTGATGGCTGGTCTTTCAATAATGAATCGCCCTGTTTTGACATATTCCGTGATTATCCTGTTTGCACTTGGCATACTGCTTAAAATGGTCAATCCCTTTTTGGGCGTTTTGCCTGTTTTTCTATACTTTTGGCATACCTTTGAGTTCAAGCAGGCAGCATGGCTTCGGGAGCAGGTGGGATATCCGCATTTTAATGCAAGGCTGACAGAACAGGAATGGCGGCAGAGGATGGAGTCATATGAGGACAGCCGCCCTGCGTATCAATATACAGAATACGATGACACAGCCGATGATACGCCGACCAAAAATGCGTTTGTTTGCAGAATGAAGTTGGCAGAAAATGAGGAAATGCCCTCTTTGGAGGACATTGGAATGGAGGAACTTTAATGCCGATGCCCAAGCCTTTACATGACACATCTCATTATGAGGAGTGCCATACAATTATGATGAAACAAAAACGAGATCACATGAAACGTTTTTTCATTATTTTTCTTTGTGCCACGCTCAACGGATATTTTCATATCATTACCATGCCGATGTGGCGTGCGGAGGAAGGCGTTTTTCCGATTGCAATTTTCGGCTTCGCATTTTTCTGGGGCATTTTTGCTCTTTTCCATAATGTTGCAACCGTTGTTTTGGGGCTTCTGGCAACACCGGAAAGGCCGGTTCTTCTCTGGATTTCCGTTGCAGTTGTCTTGCTGGGCTTGATTTTCAATCTGATGAAACCTATATTTATCTTAATCATTGGTATAATGTTCATCATTGGATTGATCGACTGTAAAAAGGCGATGTGGATCAAGGCACAGCCGGGATATCCGTATTTTAATGAGAGGTTTGCACAGCAGTCAAGTATTGCGTTCCGTGATTATATTTCCGATCATGATACGGATGACAAACTGGACGGGGAGATGTTCGATATTGCAGACGCGACGGATATTATCCCCACCCCTGCAACAGCGGAAATGCCCGATGTGGAATTTCTGATTCCCGATGTATCCCATCCCATTAAGACGGAGATCCGCCCCCAGCCCGTACCAAAGGAAACGGAACCCGATGCGGCAGCTGTATCAGAAGTGATGGCGGGTGTTGCACCGATGTATGAAGCACAAACGCCGGCTCCAAAGCCCGAACCCGAAAAGAAGAAAGGCTGGATGCGGCGTCCCGCTGCTGCAGAGCCCGAGGTTCCAAAGGTGGATTTTTCCATTCCGACGGACATTCCCGATCCCGTTTGGGACGTGCCCGATCCCGTGCTGGATACGAGGGTGGTGCTTTCTGAAGTTCCGGAAATTGCCGGTGATATTCAGGATCTTCCCGATATTCCCGACATTCCTCAAATATAAAAGAAAGAAGTGAAGAACCGTGTTCTCCGTGATTCATAGCGTCGGACTGTTTGGCATGAACGCCTTTCCGGTCACCATTGAAGCAGAAGTATCCAAGGGACATCCGCAGTTTGACATCAGCGGATTGCCCGATGCCGGTATCAAGGAAAGCCGTGACAGAGTACGCAGTGCCGTGAATGCGGCACGCATTCCCTTCCCAAAGGGCAGGGTGCTGGTGAATTTAGCCCCTGCCGATGTCAAAAAATCGGGTTCGTCGTTTGATCTGGCAATCTTCGTTGCACTGATGCAGGCGATGCAGATTTTGCAGATCGACCTGTCTAAGCGGATCTTCATTGGTGAGCTGGGACTCAATGGCATCATTCACAGCATTCGGGGTGTTCTGACGATGACCATGCTTGCCCGAAAAAATGGCTATGAGGAAATCTATGTGCCAATTGACAATGTCAAGGAAGCTGCTGTGATTGACGGTATCCGTGTCTACGGTGTTTCCAATGTCAATGATCTGCTTTCCCACCTGTTGGAGCTAAAGCCCCTGAAGGCGGTTTCCGTATATCAGCCGGAATCTGAACTGCAGCGTCAGCTGCTGGATTTCAGCGATGTCCGTGGGCAGCAGAAAGCCCGTTACGGCATGGAGCTTGCTGCGGCAGGAGGGCATAATATTCTGCTGGTGGGAAGCCCCGGCAGCGGCAAAAGCATGCTTGCCAACCGTCTGCCGTCCATTCTTCCGCAGATGAATCGGGAAGAAATACTGGAAACGACCAATGTTTATTCTGTGGCAGGACAGCTTTCAAAGGAGCATCCGCTGATGACGCGGCGTCCGTTCCGTTCACCGCACCACACTGTTTCGGCGGCAGGACTCGTGGGCGGCGGTACGATCCCTGCACCGGGTGAAATTTCACTTGCACACAACGGTGTGCTGTTTCTTGATGAGCTTGCGGAATTTGACCGCACCACGCTGGAGATCCTGCGTCAGCCGCTGGAAAGCCGTGAGGTGACCATTTCCCGTGCGGCAGGCACGGCAGTCTACCCCTGCAATATTATGCTGGTAGCTGCAATGAATCCCTGCCCCTGCGGTTATTACGGTTCGTCACAGAAGAAATGCACCTGTTCGCCGAATGTCGTGAAGCGGTATCTTTCCAAAATTTCGGGACCGCTTCTTGATCGTTTTGATATGCACGTGGATGTCGATCCTGTTGCCTATGCGGATCTGTCATCCAGCGAAAAAACAGAAAGCTCCGCAACGATTCGGGAACGTGTAGAAACCGCAAGAAATCGGCAGAAAGAACGTTTTCGTGGTACGGATATCTACTGCAACGCCATGATGCCCGATCATCTGCTGCGTGAATACTGCCGCATGGATGCACAGGCAGAATCCCTCCTCAAGGCAGTATTTGAACGCTACGGACTGAGTGCAAGAGCACACAGCCGTCTGCAGAAGGTGGCACTGTCCTCGGCGGATCTGCATGGAAGCGATGTCATTCGCCGTGAGGATATTGCCGTTGCGGTGCAGTTCCGTGGATTTGACAGCAAATATCTGCAATAATAATAGAAAGGAATGTTATGAAGCAAATTTTCGCAAGCCTGAAGAAATGCTTTCTGGCAACTGACAAAATGCTCCTGCTTGCCATCATGCTCTGTTCCGGTATCAGCTGTATCATGCTGTATGCAATTGCGGCAAACGAGCTGATCGACAAGGTGGATATGGGAACCTATCGTACACAGCTTGTGGCAAGTGTATTGGGATTGATCGTTGTGGGCGTATTGAGTATCATTGATTACAACCGCATTATTAAGCTTTGGTGGATCTATGCACCCGTCGCACTGGGACTTGTGCTGCTGACGTTCACAAGTTTAGGCTACAAACGAGCCGGTGCGGACGATCAGGCGTGGCTGAGTATTTTCGGATTCCAGCTGCAGCCCTCGGAGCTGCTTAAACTGGCGTTCATTCTCTCGTTCTCCTACCATCTTGCAAAGGATGAGGAGAACATGAATAAGCTGCCGCATATGCTGCTGCTCTGCCTTCATGCCGCAATTCCCATCGGACTTGTCGGTCTGCAGGGCGACTATGGTACGGCAATCGTATTCGCTGTCATTTTCATATCGGTTATTTTGAGTGCAAAAATTGCAATGCGTTACATTGTCGCAGCGGCAATTGCGATCCCGACAGCGTGTTTTCTGGCATGGAATTTCCTGCTCAGCGATATGCATAAAGCAAGAATCCTGGTGCTGATTCATCCCGGTACGGATCCGAAAGGACTGGAATACCAGCAGGATCTGGGACTTTCCGCACTTGCAAATGGCAAGATCTTCGGAGCTGGTCTTCTGGATGCCGAATACTATGTTACCGTACCGGAAATGCACAATGACTTTATATTCTCATTCGTCGGGCAGGCGTGGGGACTGATCGGTTCTCTGCTGGTTCTGGTTCTGCTGACCTTCATCTGTCTGCGGGTATTGACGAATATGATGAATTCCAAAAATGCACAGGGACGTTTCATCTGCATTGGCACATTCGGAATGCTTTTTGCTCACTGCGTTATGAATATCGGTATGGTACTCAAGGTGATGCCAGTAATCGGTGTTCCGCTGCCGTTCATGAGTGCGGGCGGTACAGCGGTTGTCTGTATGTACACTGCCATTGGCATTGTCAACAGCACACGCTGCCATAATGTCCGCAAATACCGTGTGTTCTACGATGCGGAACCCGAAAAATAAGACAACATCGCACAAAGCCTGACAATGCATCTTTTCGGTTAAATACATACGCATAAATCCGGTCTGCAAAAGAGGTAATGTTATTTATGAAAAGAGTCTTTCCCATTCTGATACTTGCATTGATGGTTGTGATTTTCCTGTTTTCTTCGCAGAAATCAGCGGAGTCGGCAGAACTCAGTACGGGGTTTTGTGAGATCGCCGCAAAATTGCTCTATCGGGATTATTCCTCCTATCCATTGGAGGTGCAGCAGGTCATTGTACTGGGAATGAGTCGGTTTATCAGAAAGCTTGCCCATATAACGCTGTATGCGGTGCTGGGTGCACTTTGTTACCTCTGGCTGCATCGGAAGCCGCATAATATTTCCACGTCCATGGGAATCTGTGCGTTGTATGCGGAGCTGGATGAACTGCATCAGCTCTTTGTTCCGGGCAGGTCGGGAGAATTGACGGATATTCTCATTGACTGCTTCGGTGCGGCGTGCGGAATCGGTCTGGCTTTCGTGATACTCTGTGTGTGCTATTGCGTCAGACGCAGGAGAATCGTGGAACGAGGCGTATGGAGAAAGTAAAACGAAAAATGAATCCTTAAGGTCATTGTTGAGTGGTGCATAGGGGTGAAAAAATGAAACAAGCTAAAATTCGATTGTTTCCTTATCTTTTGAGTGTTGTTATTTTTATTCTCTTTATCATATTTTCTGCAAGCATGAATTATAGTACACAGAATACCGTCTGGGGAATGTTTGGATTTCTTCTTTTTTGCATACCGGGAATGATTGGTTCTGTTATGAATGCTCGGATTTGCTTAAAAAAGAAAAGTGGACTGCGTTTTTTGTTTTATATTCTGACGTTTTATTTCAGTGCGTGGACTCTGGGGAGCGTAATTGTAATTATCGTTGCCTTATTGAATGGATTCCTTCCATTGGTATAAACAACGCCCTGCCATCCGGCAGGGCGTTGCATATTTATTCTGCGTTCTCCATGGTAAGCTCCCCAATCGAAAACCGCAGCACCTTTTCGAGATCGGCAAGGCGTAATTCCACCTGATAGCCGATTTTTCCGGCACTGAAGATTATAGTTTCGTGATCAGCAGCACTTTCATCAATGACCGTGCGGAATGTTTTTTTCATTCCGATGGGTGAACATCCACCGTGAATGTATCCTGTCAGGGGCAGAAGCTCCTTCTGGGGGATCATCTTGACGCTCTTTTCCCCCACAGACTTTGCCGCCTTTTTCAGATCCAGTTCCTTCGCAACGGGAATGACAAATACAAAGTTTCCGCCTGACGCACCGAAGGTGACAAGCGTTTTGAACACCTGATCGGGATTCTGTCCCAGAACCTGTGCAACCTCCACGCCGCTGACTGCATCCGTCTGTGCGTAGCAATGGCTTTGATAGGGGACTTTCTTCTGTTCTAAGATCCGCATGACATTGGTTTTCAATTCCATGTCCGATTCCTCGCTTTCCGTCATTGGATAAAAAGAAAACCCACTCAATTTACATTGAGTGGGAATTCTGGCGTGCCTGGAGGGACTCGAACCCCCGACCTACTGGTTCGTAGCCAGTCACTCTATCCAGCTGAGCTACAGGCACATCCATGAACCTTTAATATTATATCACAAAAGGAATTGCTTGTCAAGCACTTTTTTCATTTTTTTCATATGTACCAAAAAACATTGGATTTCGGGGAGAATCCTAAAAACGCTTTGCCACTCTGAACAAAGGATATGTTTTTCTGCCGCCGCAGAATGCGATTTTGCATACAAAACTTCCCTGCCATATGGCAGGGAAGTAAAACTCATGGAATATTATTCCTCGTCAGGTTCGAGTACTGCATAGCCCTCATCTTCACGCTGATATACAACGCTTACATTACCGGTGGAAGCATCCTTGAACATAAAGAACGAATGTCCCAGCATATTCATCTGCAGAATTGCTTCTTCTACCGTCATCGGGCGAAGTTCGAACTTCTTGCGGCGGATAACCGCAAAATCGGGCTGTTCCTCCACTGTATCCTGAAATTCTTCCTTGAAAGCGGTATCTTTCAGACGCTTTTCCAGACGAGTCTTGTTCTTGCGGATCTGACGGATAATCTTGTCGATTGCAGCATCCAGTGCATCACGCTTGTCCTGTGCGGACTGCTCGGAACGATAAATCATCTGGTTGTAGCGGACTGTCAGCTCAAGTACGATATTGCCCTTCAGTTCAGTCAGCTTTACCTTTGCTTCTGCTTCGTCACCGAAAAACTTGTCCAGCTTTGCACTCAACCGCTTCTCTGCATAGTCGGTAAAGGATTCAGAAATTTGGATCTTCTTAGCGTTCATTGTAATTTTCAATATGGTTTCCTCCTTTACACGGAAGTGTTTGTGCTTCCGTTTTATGATAGTTCTATTATAACATATTAACGAAAAAATTGCAAGTGTTTTTATAAATTTTATTGAAAATTATGAAAGAAAAGTATAAAAATGCCGATTTTGGGAAAGAAGGTTGCGATTTTTGAAAAAAAGTATTATAATGTATATGGACAAGAAATCAACAGAAACGGAGGAAAGGAAATGTCTGAGTTTTTGGAAATGCTGGCATCGCTTGAGGTACCGGATCTGGTACTGTGTGCAATTGCCGTTGTTATTCTGGCTATATTTGCATTGTCTGTGATCATGGCGGCGAACCGCGAGAGCAAGCTTTGCAAAAAACGCTGGCGTCATGTCAGTTCTGAAATGGAACTGTGTTTCAAAGAGCATTACTATCCGCTGGAGGCGGATGAAATTTTACTTGGACGTCATATTTCTGCCGATATACGATTCGCCGATCCGTCCATATCACGGTATCATGCAGTGATGACCGTTACCAACGGTGTCTGGAGCATCACGGATCTTGACGCACAAAGCGGAACGTTCGTGAATAACCGTCGGGTGCAGCACTGCCGCCTGAAACCGGGGGACAAGATTCGGCTTGGCAGCACTATACTGGAATTCGGTCGTCGTCCTACCGAGGAGAGAAAGCGGGGTGGGCGTCGTGTTTAAGAATGGCATTTCCTATCTTGGGACGATCATTCTGCTGCTGCTAACGCATATTTCTATGCTGGGCATTGTGATCGTGCGTGGAAACTGCGAATCGCCCGCTGATCTGCTGCTGCTGACCGCAGCCGTGCTCGGTCTGGACATTGCCTACATTGCCGTCACAAAATACTATCGGCAGATGACCTATACGCTGGACATCCTGCTGCTCGGCATTCTCAACATGGGATTGATCTTCCAGTCGTGCTTCGGCGGCGTGAGCCTGTCCTACAAGCATCTGATCACCTGTATTGCAGCACTGGCTGCCTGTCAGGCGGGATTTCTGTTAACGAGGAACCACGAGTGGATCCGCATGAAGAAACCCTATATCTACGTTGTGATCACCATTCTGATGCTCTGTATTCTTCTGTTTACGGGCGATCGGGGCATCTGGATCAATATCGGCTCATTTTCGCTGCAGCCGTCGGAATTCATCAAGCCATGCTTTGTTCTGATCTGTGCCGCCTCCATTATGGAGCTGCACAAGAAAATCAAAATCCTGTTTTTCTATGTATCACCGGATACACTCCGCTTGTGTGCCATGGCTCTGGCGATTTTCGGACTGCAGTGGTGGTGCAGGGATCTGGGAAGTCTGCCGACATTTGCGGCGGTATTTGCCTGTGCACTTGTGTGCCGGCTGTGTTATCCGAGAGCCAAGATTTCCAAGACTGCCGTGATTATTTGCGGTGTGGCTGCGGTTATTGTGCTTGTTGCTGCGTGGGTGCTTGCACCATCCTACGTACAGGACAGACTGCACGTGGATATCTGGGCGGATCAGTACGGCAACGGCTATCAGCAGTGTCAGGCATTGATCGGCATTGCAAGGGGCGGCTGGCTGGGACTTGGTCCCGGACAGGGCTATCTGCACAATGTGTTTGCCTATGAATCGGACATTGTCTTTGCCTCCATCTGTGAGGAGTGGGGCTTGCTCTATGCATTTCTGATGGTGATTGCCATTCTGATGATGCTCATGACCGTTCTGATGAATCCGCCGAAGAATTATTACCACGCCACTATGGCGGTGGGAATCGTGGCGATATTTGTGGTGCAGATGGCATTGAATATTTTCGGTTCGTGCAATCTCATCCCGTTTACAGGCGTCACACTGCCGTTTATTTCACAGGGAGGAAGCTCCATGGTAACCTGCGGATTCCTTGTCGGTATGCTCAAGGCGGGACATTCGCCGCTGTTCCGGCACAAGAGCGATCAGCCGAAGAAGAAAGGGAAAGCCGGATTGCAGAAAAAACGCACAGCAGAGGGGGCGAAGGCATGAAAAGTATCCGCAGAGGGCAGCACCTGATCACACTGATGCTTCTGGCATTTCTGATCGGCATGGGAGTGCTGATCTATAAGCTGCAGACGGAAGCGGCATTCTATTTCTCGCATTCCTCAAGAGTAACGCTCGGCTGTGTTTATGACCGCAACGGGGATGTTTTGTTTGATCCCAAGGCGGGTAAGGACACCTACGGTGAGAAGCAGTTTCTGGATGTGGGAAATTTCATTGGCGACGACAGCGGACAGATGACCAACACGCTGGTTGCGAAGAATAAGGAGTTGCTCACCAATTACAGCTTCATGCTCGGTGCACAGGAGGATGGCGAAGCGGCGATCCATACGACGCTCGATCATGATGTGAACCGAATCGTATATGATGCATTCGGCAGTAAGAATGGCTGTGCGGTGGCGTATAATTATGTAACGGGCGAGATCTATGTATGCCTGAGCCGCCCCAGCATCAATATTCTTAACAATTACAAGGACATCGAATCGTTGGAAGCAGGCAGTATGCTGTGCAAGGTGTTCTACCCCACGGTGCCCGGCTCCACGCAGAAAATTTTCACCACCATTGCCGCACTTGAGGCGATGGGAACGGAACGTCTTTCCGAAAAGGAATTCGAATGCACCGGCAGTTATGAGAACCGCAGCGGTGATATCATCAAATGCCATGAGGAAAACGGACACGGCAAGCAGAATATCACGCAGGCGTTTGCAAACAGCTGCAATCCGTTCTATGCCCAGCTTGTGGAGGACATCAGTCTGCCGCTGTTCAGCATTCGCAGAACGTATCGGGAGCTTGGCTATAACGTGAATGACTCCGAACAAGCGACACTCAATATAAACGGCATCGAGAGCTTTACCGCATCTACGACACTGACGGATTCCAGAGATTTTGAAACGCAGTGGGGATGCATGGGACAGGGCAAGACGCTGATTAGCCCCTTGCAGCTCATGGCATGGCAGAGTACCATTGCCAATGCGGACGGCAAGATGACGATGCCCTATCTGATTGATCATGCAATCCGTGTAAACGGTGATGCCACTGCACAGGCACAAACCGAGCGGACTGCCCCGATGTACAAAACAGAGAGTGCACAGGAGATCCGCCGCATTATGCTGCAAAACGGTGCGGAGAATTATGCGGAGCTTCTGCCCGGTACGACGGTTGGCGTAAAAAGCGGAACCGCACAGGTAGGAAGCGACAAGCGTGAAAATTCCCTGCTGACAGGATTTGTGGATGATCCTGAATTCCCCGTGGCATTTTGTGTGATAATCGAAGACAGAAAATCGGGCGAGGTGACCACTTCGAAGATCACCGCAAAGCTTTTGCAGAATTTGAAAGAAAGTCTGGAAGAAGAATAAAGCAATCGTCCCAGATATTTGCGGAGCGATAGAAAACCATGATTTCATATGAGCTTTCCCCTGCCACAAGTGGGGGGAAGCTCATAAATACGTAATTTCGATCACCTAAGGGTGATCAGTGTGAAATATTTGAAACTGGAGAGTATTCATGAAACGCAAAGATGTATACAAACGTGCCCTGCTTCTTGCCATACCGATGATGATTCAGAATGGCATCACCAATATGGTGGGACTGATCGACAACGTTATGGTGGGAAGTCTTGGTACGGAGGCAATGACAGCGGTTTCGATCGTGGGACAGTTGATATTTGTCTTTAACCTTGCCATTTTTGGTGGATTATCCGGCCCCGGCATTTATGGGGCACAATTCTTCGGTCAAGGAAATACGGAGGGATTTCGCAATGCCTTCCGTATGAAGCAATGGATCTGCGGCTTCTGCCTGCTGGCGGGCATCGGTATTTTTCTGTTACTGGATGAATTCCTGATCGGTCTGTACCTGCAGGGTGAGAGTGAACAGGTCGATCCCGTGCTGACGATGAGGCTTGCAAAGGAATATTTGTCCATCATGCTGTTCGGACTGCTGCCCTTTTCGATCACGCAGATCTACGCCAGCAGTTTGCGTGAAACGGGTGACAGCATCAAGCCCATGGTCGCCGGAGTTGCATCGGTTGCAGTGGATGTGGTGTTCAACTATATGCTGATCTACGGAAAATTCGGTATGCCGCAGCTTGGTGTTCGTGGTGCTGCGATCGCCACTGTGCTTGCACGAGTGGTGGAAATGTGCGTGGTCATCATCTGGGCGTCTGCAAGAAAGAAGAAACATGAATTTTTGCAGGGGATTTACCGCACATTTCTGGTGCCTGCGGATCTTGCCGTGAAAATTCTGAAAAAGGGACTGCCGATCTTCTTCAATGAATTTCTCTGGGCGGGCGGTCTTGCGGCATTGACGCAGTGCTATTCCGTCCGTGGACTGGAGATCGTTGCGGGTATGAACATTTCCAATGCCATCTGCAACCTGCTGAATGTGGTATTTGTGGCACTTGGCTCTGCTGTGGGGATTCTGGTCGGACAAAAGCTCGGTGCATCTGAATATGAAGACGCCAAGAAGGAGGCATTCAGCCTGATGTGGTTCACGGGCGGCGTAACGCTGATTCTGACAGTGACGCTGGTATCCATTTCGGGCGTGTTCCCGCTGCTTTACGATACCACGCAGGAGATTCGGCACTATGGGCAGATGTTCATTATCATTACTGCACTGTTCTTTCCCGTGCAGGGTTTCCTCAATGCCCTGTATTTCACGCTCCGTTCAGGCGGCAAAACGCTCATCACCTTCCTGTTTGACAGCGTGTACTCGTGGGTGCTTCCGGTACCGCTGACATTTGTGCTGTGTAATTTCACAGGTCTGCCGATCCTCGGTATCTATGCCGTCGTGCAGGCGGCGGATCTGATCAAAGTCACTGTGGGCTATGTGCTGATACGAAAAGGGGTTTGGATCAGCAATCTTGTGGATGCAGCTTAATCGAAAAAATCCATGCCGTTTTGGCATGGATTTTTTATGATCATCGGTTGAAGGAAAGCAGGTCATAAGGGGACAAGAATACCGAAACCTTCCATCCCTCCTCTGTCAGTTTCAAGGTAAATGGGAGCGTTACATTTTGAAATCGTTCTTCTTCCGACAATGAGATGTTCTCAATGGTAATTCGATAGGAAAAATAAATTTCCGTTTCTGTGATGTTATCCAATTCCAGTACATAATCGCTCGGGTGGATGCTTACATGAGGATTCTTACAGCAATAGTATAGCTTGCCGTCTCTCACTGTAAAATGCTGATCCACAATATTGCTGTCCCAATCGGAAGTAAAGACGGAGTAGAAATCCTTCCTGACATCCTCCACCGTTTTCACGGAATCAATTGCAACCGGACAGTACTGCAGACCGTTGGCATCGACAGAGTTTTCATCTATTTTGGGATAGAAAAACAGGTAGGGCGGTGCACAGTCCGGATGCAGTAAACGGAAAGCGGCATCGTAGTATTTCTTTCCGACCTCGATCAGCTGTTCCTCTGGAAGTTCAGAAAGATCCTGCATCGGGAATTCATCATACACCGGAATTTCCTTGCCGGGGTAGAGAATCGGTTCGGATTCCTGTGCGGGATTCTTTGTATCCTCTGTGTGCGTAATGGATTTTGAGAATCCTACCGTCTCAGCAAACGCTGCACCACCTTCTCTCGTGAATTCACAGGTATAGATTGCATAGAGGGTAGTACCGACCTGCTCGTACCTTACAGTGTAACTGTAATTTTCAATTTTGTATTTCAAATCAACCTGTTTAATGTATTCCAGCAGCTTTGCTTTAAAATAGGCTTCGTCCACCTCTGTATTCACCGTGTTGTAGCTGATTTTGAAGTAACGTACTTCGCTTCCGGCGAATTTGACGAGTGCACTGTCGGGATTTCTTCCGTCTGTCGGACGTTCGATGTAATAAGCACCGCCGTGACTCGTCTCTATCGTATATTCACCGCTGCCCTTGACGCAGCTTTCAAAAATCTCTGCGGCAAGCTTTTCATTTGCCGGGCTTAGACTACCCGCATCGGAAAATACAACGCTGTCTGTGTTACAATAATACACAAGTCTGCCAAGCTCGTCATAGCGGAAGATTTCGCCGTCTTCCGAAGCATATTCCCTGTAGAGAAAGGAAGGATTCGGATCATCCGTATCTTTAAAATGGCAGCCGATGACAATGGGCTGCTTGTAAAGCCCGACGTAATGAAGGTCGGACGTATCAAAATAAATGTTCGTGTCAATTGTTGCAGGCGTTTCTGAATTCTCCTCCGTTGTATTTTCTGATGTCGAGGGGTGGAAAGGCACGGACGGAATCCTGCCATGTAGTGCCATTCCGGCGGCACAGCCGATAAGGAGGAAGGCGAAACAAGCGGCAATGGCGGTACTCATGCGGAAAATGGGATTTCGGCGTGTGACCTTCACGCCGCTCACACTATCGGAGAAGTGCTTCGATGGCAGCACGCCCGATGCCAGACTTTGTTCCATACGTTCCGTGAATTCCCTGCTGCATGAGATATTATCAAAAACACTGCGAAATTCTTTTGGTGTCATAGCGATTCCTCCAATTCCAGTTTTAGTTTTTCTCTGCCACGCCGCAGGAGAGAGCCGATCGTATTTTCCTTTTTGCCGATGATATGGGCGATCTCCTTAATGGTGTAACCCTCGTAATAGTGCAGAAAAAGAACAGCAGCGTATTTTTCAGGCAGAGAAAAGACTGCCTGTTTCAGCATTCTGTTCCGTTCGGAAGTATCATCCATCGAAAGCTCCGGAACATCCTCAAGGGCGAGCCGTCCTTTTTGTTTCCAGCTTTTCCGGTAATTTCTGCCCCTGTTGATTGCCGCACGGAGCAGCCAAGCCTTCATATGTTCCTCGTCATGGAATTGCTGCGGTTTCTCATGCAGCGTCAGAAATACCTCCTGTGTGATGTCCTCTGCTTCACTGTAGTTTCCGACGCAGCAGTATGCCGTTTTCAGCACAAGATCTCCGTATTTTCGGAATGCATACAGGGCGGAATTCTGTTCACTGTTCATTTCCGCATCACCCCCTTCTATATGGTACACAATTGGAAGCCTGAAATTTGTGCAGGGATCGCAAAAGAATATGCTCCGCTGAATGCGGAGCATATTTCAGAAAAGCTTATTCGGTTCGCAGTGCCACAACAGGATCCTTCTTCGCAGCACTTCTGGAGGGAATGATACCTGCGATCAGTGTCAGCACCATACTGATGATGACCAGAATGATCGCTGCACCAATGGGAAGTACAGCATTGAGAGCCATAATACCCGTGAGTGCATGAATCACAGCATTGATCGGTATACACAACAGGTACGTGACGACAACGCCCAACAGACCGGAGGTGAAGCCGATAATCAGTGTTTCCGCATTGAACATACTGGATACATCACGCTTGGATGCACCGATTGCACGGAGAATACCGATTTCCTTCGTTCTCTCCTGTACGGAGATCAGCGTAATTACACCGATCATGATGGAGGATACGATCAGGGAAATGGCAACAAAGGAGATCAGAACATAAGTGATCGTGTTGATGATCGTTGTAATTGAGGACATCATAATGCCGATGTAGTCGGTGTACTTGATCTGGGACAGTTCCTCAACATCCTCGTTGTATTCTGCAATGACTTCTTCGATGATGTCCTTGTTCTCAAAGGAAGAAGCAAAGAGATTGATGGCTGCGGGTTCATCAAGATCAAGGCAGCCGAGCTTGATGAGGTTTGTTTCATAATCGGAATCGGAGAATTCCATGATCTCATCATGGTACATTGCACAGGTCTTGGTATCGCAGTTGTCCATCAGTGCATTGAGCCCTGCAACCTTATCGGACTGCGGAAGAGCCGCCATCTGCTCCATCACCTGAGCCGCATACTGCATCTTGACCTGTTCTTCCACCATCATGGTGTAGGCTTCTTCCAGATCCTCATCGCTCATGTCTTTGATGTAGCCCTCCAGTTCACTTTCGGACATACCCATCTGCTGTGTCAGTGCCTGAACCATCGTAGCTTCCATGGTTTCACGAGTCTGTCCCTGCATTGCCTGCTCTACAGAAGTGTTCAGCTGTTCCTCGGAGGGAATTGCCATCATCTGCACATAGACCATTGCCTTTTCCTGTGCATTCATATTTTTAATGAAGTTGTGGAATTCTTCTTCCTTTTCTTCATCGGTCATTTCACCGGTGGATTCCTTGAAGGGCAGTCCAGTGAAAATATCGGTGGATTCGTCATCCAGCTGTGCTTTGATCGCCTCGGAGTCCTTTGCTTCCTCAATGACATATTCTGTCAGTTTGGAAGTGTAGGCGATTGCACCGGAAAGCATTGCGGATTCCGTTTCCGGATTCGGACGAACGATACCGCTTACCTTCAGCTTCAGAGCATTGTCATACAAATACTTCAGACCGGATTCCGTATCACGCAGGTCGGTGTAAGTGTCGGTGGGCTTATCGTAGGTGTAGCATTCGGAACCAAGGATCACACGGTATTCCATATCGCAGATTTCCTCGTAGCTCCAGCTTGCTTCTTCCTTGGCTTCCAGATCAGTCTTGTTGATAGCTGCATCCATAATGGTGTCCATGGTTTCCTTGGAATTCAGACCCAGTGCATACAGCGTCACATCATCAAGCTCATTGTTTTCATCCAGAACCAGAACGACTTCGTCATAATCCGACGGCCAGCTGCCGTATACCACATCGTACTGCTTTTCCAGCAGATCACTGATGGGATCGCCGTTTTCGCCGGGGAGCATTTCCTGCCACAGACCGCCTGCCATCATATCCATGGAGGAGGTGCCTCCCATCATGGAGGCTTCCATATCAAACATGGCGGTCATATCAATATCCATTGCCTCGCTCATCAGATCCTTCAAAAGCTCTGCAGTATCGGACGGAATAATGTCGCCGTCCACATTCTTTGTATATACCAGCAGGTCGAGGTTGTAGCTGTACTGAACGCCGTTGAGTGCCTGTGCGAGTTTGCTTTCCTCATCCTTACGCTGTTCTTCGATATAGGCTTTGAAAGCACGCAGATCATTTTCCTGTGCTTCCAGATTGTTCATGGCCTCTACCATTTTATAAATGGCGGCCTTTTCATAAACGGCATCATTCTCATGTGCAACATCTTCCGCTTCCACTCCCATAAAGGTTTCCATGAGCGTGCTCATGTCAATGGTAGCGGACTGGATGGTCAGGGGATAGGAGGCAAGTGTTTCCTCCTGCACAAGATCAATATATGCCTGGAAGCCCTGTGATATGGAAAGAACCAGGGCAATACCGATGATACCGATGCTGCCTGCAAAGGAAGTCAGCATGGTGCGTCCCTTCTTGGTGAACAGGTTCTTCAGGGACAGGCTGAAGGAGGTTGCAAAGGACATGGAGGGCTTTTTCTTCTTTTTCTTTGCCTCCTGAGCCTTCTTGTCATTCTTGGTTTCCTTCTTGCATTCCTTTTCCGTCATCGGCTTTGAATCATCCGTGATGACGCCGTCGAGCATACGAATGATTCGGGAAGAATACTTCTCTGCAAGCTCGGGATTGTGTGTTACCATAATGATCAGGCGGTTTTTGGAAATTTCCTTGAGGATAACCATGACCTGTACGCTGGTTTCCGTATCCAGAGCACCCGTCGGCTCATCGGCAAGGATGATATCGGGATTGTTGACGAGTGCACGGGCAATTGCCACACGCTGCATCTGACCGCCGGACATTTCGCTGGGCTTTTTATGGAGCTGGTTGCCAAGACCCACTGCCTCAAGAGCTTTTTTGGCACGTTCACGACGTTCGGATTTTTTAACGCCGGAAAGCGTAAGGGCGATCTCCACATTCTGCAGAACCGACTGGTGTGGAATCAGGTTGTAGCTCTGGAATACAAAACCAATGGAGTGGTTACGATAGGTATCCCAGTCCTTATCCTTGTATTTTTTTGTGGATGTACCGTTGATGATGAGGTCACCGTCAGAATACTGGTCAAGACCACCGATGATGTTGAGCATGGTGGTTTTGCCGCATCCCGAAGGGCCGAGGATGGAGACAAACTCGCTCTTGCGGAATTTCAGGTCAATACCTTTCAGGGCATGAACCGTATTCTCGCCTGCGAGATAGTCTTTCTTGATGCCTATCAGTTCGAGCATATTTTCCTACCTCCTGTGTAAGTGTGCGTCTATTGCCCGGATCCCCCCAGTTTCACGAATCCTGCAACACTCGGATGAATATAAAAATCCCTGAATACAGCTGAAAAGCTATATTCAGGGAAGGGTTAACGATTGTATACACTCCATGCATAGCTTTTCAGATATACATGAGTCTCGCATATTAAAGCAAGCCAGATTCTTACCGAATCAGGATGTTGACTTGCTGCACCGGATTTCCAAATGCTTCGATGCTTGCTACTCCCTCATTACACAAATAGTATTATAACAGATTCCCGTCGTTTTGTCAAGAAATTTTCTTCCAATTTTGTGCATATCGTGGAATTGCTGAAAAAACAAATGGAAAAACAATGCAATTCTATAAAATTTTATGGAATTCTCTGCACGCTGTCACGCAGGATCAGTGAACCGCTGACAATGGTACGCTGCAAAGCCGCATCCGGTGACTGCATCCGGCGAATGAGCTGAGCCGTGCTTTCCATCGCCATCTTATCCACATCCACGCCGTAGGTGGTGATTCCGGGGGAAGTCAGCTCGGAAAGGATAAAGTTATCAAAACCCGTGATGGAAACATCCTGCGGGACACGCAGACCATGCTCTTTCAGAAGGTTCAGCAGCTGGTAGGCAGTGCTGTCGCAATTGCAGGCAAAAGCAGTGGGCATACGATGGATGCTGTCAAGCTGCAGAATGATGTTGCTGTTGGCGTCTCGGTCGGGGAGGATCATATCATCGGTGATCTCTATACCGGCTTCCTGCATTGCACGGCAGAAGCCGTAGTAACGGTCGGTGATGCTGGCGGTTGCACCGACAGTACCGACAAACATAATGCGGCGGTGTCCCATCTGCAGCAAATGCTGCACAACTGTGTACATACCGTAATATCCATCCGAAATGACAGAATCCTGCTGATACTTTGCGTGGAAGGAATCAAGGATCACAAACGGAACACCGGACTGTGCCAGTGCATTGCGGTAAACATCCGGAAAACTGCCCATCAGAATGATGCCATCCACCCGTCCGTCCTGTGCAATGCGGGGCAGCTGCACATTCTGTTCCGCAATATCGGAAACCACTTCGAGAATTCCGAGATGACCGTGTTGTGAGAGATGGTGCAGGATACGCTCATACAGCGTCCAGTAAAAGGAATGTCCCTTTTCAATATATTTGCCCGAAATGATGACGCCGACGGTATAACCACCCTGTGCTGCGTCTTTTTTACTGCATTTCCTGCGGTAACCCATTTGTTCGGCTACCTGCTGGATTTTGATCCTAAGTTCCTCGCTGACGCCGTCCTTGCCGGAAAGTGCCTTGGAAACAGTAACCGTGCTGACCTGTAATTTTTCTGCAATGTCGGACATACGGATCGTCTTTGACAATGCTATCATCCGCCTTTCTCTGATGTCTGATATTCCTATTATACGTCATTTAACTTAAATTGTCAAGAGAGTTTCTTGTTTTTACTTAAAATAATTGGCTTGGCAAGCAGGGGTTGTGGATATCCTGCACAATAGAAACACGTAGATTTTGTGTAATGATACAAAAATGAGAAAAATGCAGTAATTTTTTTAAAAACGTGTCAGAAAACAGGAGCAGGAATTGTATTGTTAGTAGAAGCCGTTTCAAGGACGGCATGATGTGAAGTCAGAGGTGAAGAACAGCATGAAAAAGAAACGAAAAGCAGTTATGCGTACCATTTCCGAATGGACATGGCTGACGCCGAGCATTGTTGGTGTTCTGGTGTTTTTTGTGATTCCGTTCTGTGTGGTAATGTATTATTCGGTATTGGACAACCCCATATTTGCCAATTTTGTGGGTTTGGAAAATTTCGGAAAGCTTTTCCGAAACTCCGCATTCATACGGGCGTCCCGCAACACAGGGATATTCACCGTGATTGCCGTACCGTTGTCCGTGGTTCTGTCCCTGTGGCTGGCGTTTGCGTTGAATGCCAGAATTCCGGGAAAGAGCTGGCTGCGAACCTGTTTCCTATGTCCGCTGATGGTACCGATTGCATCGGTAGTGCTGGTGTGGCAGGTAATTTTTCATTACCATGGTACACTCAATCAGGTGACGGAGCTGTTCGGGGCAGAGCCCATTGACTGGCTGAAGACCAACTGGTCGTACATGGTTCTGACAGTGATGTTTCTGTGGAAAACGCTGGGGTACAACATGATCCTGTTCATGTCCGCCATTGCGGGTATCCCGCAGGATATCATCGAGGTAGCGGAACTGGAGGGTGCGGGAGGATGGTACAAATTCGTACATATCAAGCTGCGGTATCTCTCACCGACCATTCTGTTTGTGACGATTCTGTCGATCATCAGTTCCTTTAAGATGTTCCGTGAAGTATATCTGCTGACGGGTGATTACCCCTATGAGAGTATGTACCTGCTGCAGCATTTTATGAACAATACCTTCAATTCCCTTGACTATCAGAAGCTTTCCAGTGCAGCGGTGCTGCTGTCGGCAGTGATGATCGTAATCATTGGTGCGATGTTTCTGGTGGAACGCAAATTCGGAGAGGATGTGGAAGACTGATGAAGAAAAAACTGGGAAAATACTTTCTTCCGACGCTGCTGTTTCTGTTTGCGGCAGCGTCGGGGATTCTGTTCATCATGCCGACAATCCTGACGATCACCAATTCCTTTATGACCGAAAAGGAGATCAGTGCCAATTACGGAGCGATGATAGAGAGTGCCTCTGCGGACAAGAAGTCATACATTTCGGAAGAGCTGAACCTCAAGTTTATTCCCGATATGTTCAGCTTACAGCAGTATTTGTCGGTGCTGTTCAAAAGTCCCGACTATCTGCTGAAATTCTGGAATTCCGTGATTCTCGTCGTTCCCATCACCCTGTTCCAGTTAATGCTTGCGGCATTCACCTCCTACGGTTTCTCACGCTGGCAGGGGAGAGTGCGGGAAATCATTTTCTTTGCCTATATTATTCTGATGCTCATGCCCTATCAGGTAACGCTTGTGCCGAACTATCTGGTTTCGGAATATCTGGGCATCCTCGGCACACGCTGGGCGATCATTCTGCCGGGAATTTTCTCACCGTTCAGTGTGTTCCTGCTGACAAAGGTCATGCGACGCATTCCGAAGGCGTATTTTGAAGCGGCAAAGCTTGACGGTGCCGGAGAATGGCAGATATTCCGTCAGATCTGTATGCCGCTGTCACGTTCGGCGATGCTTTCCGTGGGATTGCTGGTATTCATTGACTACTGGAACATGGTCGAACAGCCGCTGATTCTGTTGGAGGATGAAGCGGAATATCCGCTTTCGGTATTTCTCTCGCAGATCAACACGGGGGATGTCGGGCTTGCGTTTGCCGTTGCAGTGGTATATATGGTTCCTGCACTGCTGTTGTTCCTCTACGGTGAGGAGTATCTGGTTGAGGGAATTACCTATTCGGGCGGAATTAAAGGGTAGAAGTAAAATACGATAACATACAGGAGGCGTTTTCATGAACGAAACTACAAATAAACGTAAGGAACATATCAAAACAGCACTGATTATTTTTCTGACGCTGCTGTTGGTGCTGACATTCTTTTCCAATACCATTCAGAATTTCAGTTTGCCGATCGTAGCGGCACAGTATGCAGGCTATGGTACGATCACGGAGGCAGTACGCTGTTCGGGCATGGTGACAGCAAATCAGGATTATGAGATCTTTGCTGAGGGAAACCGCACCGTGGAAAGTGTTGCCGTCAAGGCAGGGGATAAAGTCAGAGAAGGCGATGTCCTGTTCGTACTGGAGGGTGCGGACAGCGGCGAGG
>JAZNUR010000112.1:0-5662 GCA_045592405.1 Oscillospiraceae bacterium | reverse complement strand
GTGATCTATTCGCTTGGCTCGGATGACAGCGGCGGACTTCAGACAGCAGATATGCGATTGTTGATGGATGTCATGCAGGGAGAGAACGTGGATATTGTGATGGATCGCTCTTTCTTCGATCAGAGCAATTATGATATTCTGTCGCAGAAAGGGGCATTTGTTGATCTGTACACTTTCCTGGATGGTGATTTAGGCATTTCCCGTTCAGAACTCAATGCCCATGTGCTGGAGATACACGAGAATGACGGAAAGCTCTATCAGATGCCCTTATCATATAAAATTGAAACAATGGTCGGCGATGAAAAAAATGTTGGCACAAAAGAAAACTGGACGCTTGATGAGATGATTGCACATTGGGAGCAGATGCCGGATGGAACTTTTTTCTGCAATAACACAAATCAGTGGATGGTTTATAATGCAATTATCAGTGGGAATCTTGGAGCGTTTGTAGATTATAAAACCGGAACATGTTCTTTTGATTCTACAGAATTTATAAATCTACTTGATTTTTGTAACCAATTTGCAGAAACAAAATATAAGGTAGACCTTGATAATAACAGCGTTTACTTTTTGGAATATTGTCCTTTAGATGGGTTTGACAGTTTTCATTTGTACAATCAGGGCGGGAAACGAAAACCATCAATTGGCTCAAACTATACATTTGTTGGTTATCCAACCGAAAGTGGAAACGGATCATTCATTGATACATTGTGGAAACGCTACAGCATCTGTGCGGCGGCACATCCGGCAGTACAGGAGGGTGCATGGGAATTTCTCAGCTATATGCTCGATGCCGATGTGCAGATCGAAAACTGCATTTCCTATGACAACGAAAGCTACCAGGAGAATCCTCATCTTGATGAAGATGGTTTCCCCATCAATCAGATTGCATTTGAACGAATCGCAGAGGGAATGATCGCCCATGCCGGAGAGTCACGAGTTCTTGGATTCGGTGATATTGAGATGGATGTCGGCTATCTGACGCAGGAGGAATATGAACGCCTTCTCCGGCTCATTGATTCCCTGCAGCGTATGGATTCCCCAATCGACAAAGCCGCAAACACCATCATCGAAAATGAGATCGAAGCCTACTTCGCAGGCGAACGCACCGCCGAGGAGGTGGCAAAATCCATTCAGGGACGAATGGAGATCATGATCAGCGAACGCTCATAAAGGGAGGCATACACATGAAAAAACTCACTGCAATCTGCACGGCGATATTGCTTCTCACCATGAGCGCATGCAGCGGAACTTCCACGCCAAATCCCGACAACCCCACAACCTCGGATTCATCTGTCAGCCGAGAGCCTGCCCCGACGGATGAGAATGGGGATGTTGTCATTCGCCTTGCAGTTAACAAGTACATGGGGTACGAGGTGGACAAGGCGATCAAGGAATTCAACGAGCTTGACAACGGCTATCATATCCAAGAGGTCGTTTACAACCATGAGCAGGTGTACAATTCGGGGAATACGCTCAAAACCGCCGACATGAAACTACAGATGGATATCATGAACGGAAACGTTGTGGATATGGTGGCGGACAATGCATTCGAGGAAATCAGCCGCTATGAAATTCTCACAGAAAAAGGTGCATTTGCCGATCTGAATCCGTTTCTGGATGGTGACACGGGAACCGCACGCTCCGAACTCAACGCCCACATTCTGGAGCTTCACGAAACGGATGGAAAGCTTTGTCAGATACCCATGTATTTCAATATTGAAACTGTACTTGGACTTCGGGAGGATGTCGGCACAAAGGAAAACTGGACATTTGACGAAATGCTCACGCACTGGGAGGCGATGCCGGAAGGTTCGGTATTTGCCAGCCGCAATACAAAGGACTATGTTTACATGCATCTGATCCGTGGCAATTTAAGTGCGTTTGTGGATTATAAAAATGTGACCTGTTCCTTTGATTCCCCCGAATTTATCAGAATGCTTGAATTCTGCAACAGCTTTCCCGAAACACCGAACGAATATATTGATTTTAATCCGGATAATATGCCTATTTTTATAGCGGAACGTACATTTTACGGTTTCTATGATTATCATCATGCATTGCATACGCATTATTTCAATCTGCCGGAAATCAACTACACCTTTGTCGGCTATCCGTCGGAGGATGGGCAGGGTTCGTTCATCGACACGATCAGAGAGCGTTACAGCATCTGTGCTTCTGCATCCCCCGAAGTGCAGGAAGGTGCTTGGGAATTTATCAGCTACATGCTCGATGAGGAGTTCCAGTATGCACACGACAGCCTGTATTATGAATTGTCAGGTCCGACCAGCAACGACGGATTTCCCATGAACACTGCCGCATTTGAGCGAAAGGCAAAGGAGCTGTACGAACATGAGGGAGAACCGTATATGATTTCAGAGGCTGAAGGAGAACGTGACATCGGCTATCTGACACGGGCAGAGTATGACCGACTTGTGACATTCATAAACAGCCTTTCCCGTATGAATTCCCATGTTGACCGCACCACATGGAAGATCATCGAAGAGGAAATCGGCGGTTTGTTCGCAGGCGAACGCACCGCCGAGGAAGTGGCAAAATCCATTCAGGGACGGGTGGAGATTCTGATTAGTGAGAGGGCGTGAGAAAAGCGGTTCGGCTGAATTGCCGAACCGCTCAAAAATTTGTTTCCGCACAAGTGCGGAAAGGAAAGAAATCACCAACGAAATGTAAGGGGGACTTTTTTGCAAAAAAGTCCCCCTCTGCACAAAACAGTCCACCGGACTGTTTTGCTTCATTCACCCCTGAAAAAAGCGACGGCTAAAAAAGCTTCGCCCACTGCGGTGAGCGACAAGGGGCGTTGCCCCTTGACCCCACGAACTTTTTGAAAAAAGTTCGATCAAAAACTTTTCAGCCGCCTTCGGCTCAATCGGGGATGATTTTCACCCAATCATCGACCGAATTTCCTTTTCCGTATCCGCAACCTCCCGACGGAATTCCTCTGCCGAAACACGATATGCACCGTTGCCGAGGATAATGATCTGTTCCAGACCGTCCGAGGTTGCCACCCGCACCCTCGCATCCCTGCAAAGCTTGTGCGTAACACGCTCGATGTACATATCCGCCGTCTCCGCTTCCTTCGTGTACACGACGCTCACGCCGTTTTCTTCCGAAACGCTCTCCTTGCCGCCTTTGACCTTATATGCGTCAAATACCACGATCAGACGGCATTTCCTGAATCCCTGAAAGTTCGCCAGAATGTCGATCATCCGCTGTCTTGCGGATTCCAGACTGTCCTTAGCGATCGCTTTCAGCTCGTCCCATGCGAAAATGATGTTGTACCCGTCCACCAACAGATATTCGGGACCTTTCGGAATGGGTACGGGCTTGCGTGAGGGTTTGGGCGTGGGGGGACGTTTTTCCGTATGCAGTGCATGGCGTTCCTCACGCTGTATCGCACCATAGGTGCGTTCGAAAATCTGCATCAGCTCCGCATCCTGTGCGGCACTGCCGCTGTATTTCGTGGATTTCGGAACATTCACAGGTGCGGTGTAATCCTCCGATTCGGGACGCAGCCAGCTCTCAGTGTGCATATGGTTTGCCACTTCATCCCACTTCACAAGCACGCCTGCACCGTGGGAACAGAACACAGAATCGGGGGAATTGTCCGTATCCGCCTCTGCGTTGTAGCCGATTTTTGCAATGACTTCCTCAGCATTGGCACAGGGGGCATAGCCTGCAGACGTGCAGGAGAGCTTTCCCCTGCCCCTTGTGTATTCCATCACTGTCCCGGAATACGTCATCATGGCGGCGGCTGGTGCCCGTCCACGCAGAAGTGCCATTTCTCCCATGGTTTCAGGGGATTCGAATTTTCCGTTCATCAGCTGCAGATCGGTGATGGCACGTCCCACACATTCCGACGGCACTTCAAGACGGAAGTGATACCACGGCTCAAGCAGCACGCTTTCTGCCTGCATCAGTCCCTGACGAATCGCACGATAGGTTGCCTGTCGGAAATCCCCTCCCTCCGTGTGCTTTTTGTGGGCACGACCGGCAACAAGGGAAATTTTCATATCCGTCAGCGGAGATCCCGTCAGCACGCCGAGGTGGGATTTTTCCTGTAAATGCGTCAAAATCAGCCTCTGCCAGTTGCGGTCGAGGGCATCCTCACGGCACAAACTTGTGAATTTCATACCGCTGCCCGGAGGAGCAGGTTCCAGCAGCAGCCGCACTTCGGCGTAATGCCGCAGCGGTTCATAATGTCCCATGCCCTCCACGGTACCGGCAATGGTTTCTTTATAGGCAACACCGCCTGCGGCGAAATCTACATTCATGGAGAAACGCTCCGACAGCACATGACGCAGCACGGCAAGCTGAATTTCACCCATGAGCAGCACATGGATTTCCTGCAGCTGCGGCTGATAGGATACCTGCAGCTGCGGATCCTCCTCCTCAAGCTTCCGCAATGCCGAAAGTGCCGTATGCACGTCGATCTCCTGCGGCAGCACCACGGAATACCGCAGAACAGGTTCCAGCATCGGGCTGCCCGTATCCTGTGCAGCTCCCAATCCCTGACCCGCATAGGTTTTCAGAAGTCCCGTCACGGCACAGACCGTTCCTGCGGGAGCTTCCTCCACGGGCTGGAATTTTGTGCCGGAATACAGGCGGATCTGGTTAATTTTCTCCTGCCACGGCTCTCCGTCGGCAGTCACGCCCTCGAGGATATCTCGCACACGCAGAGTGCCGCCCGTAATCTTCATATGCGTCAGCCTGCGGCCCTGCTCATCCTCGGTGATCTTGTAAACTTTGGCGGCAAATTCCGGCAGTGCCGGACGGGGCATCGTGTACGTTTGCAGAAGTTCCAAAAATTCTGCAACACCCTGCATTTTCAGTGCAGAACCAAAACTGCACGGGAACACATGACGTCCCGCAATCGCCTGTGCGACGGTTTCCGTTTTCAATTCCCCATCCTCAAGCATTTCCTGCATCAGAGCTTCGTCACATACGGCAAGTGCCTCGGTGCATTCCTCGGATGTGATATCCGTGAAATCCACGCAGTTACCGTGCAGACGGGCAGTGAGCAGCTCCATGAGCTGCATACGGTCGGAAAGTGACAGATCCATCTTGTTGACAAAAATAAAGGTGGGAACGCCGCTGTGCTCCAGCAGCCGCCAGAGGGTTTCCGTGTGGCTCTGGATGCCGTCGGAGCCGCTGACGACGAGAATGGCGTAGTCGAGTACCTGCAGAGTACGTTCCATTTCCGCTGAAAAATCCACGTGTCCGGGCGTGTCAAGAAGTGTGATTTCGGCATCTGCAAGACGCAGCCGTGCCTGCTTTGAGAAAATGGTGATGCCTCGGTCACGCTCCAGAGAATGCGTATCCAGAAACGCATCGCCGTGGTCAACTCTGCCCACACGCCGAAGCTCCCCCGCAGTATACAGCAATCCCTCCGAGAGGGTGGTTTTTCCGGAATCAACATGGGCAAGAATGCCGAGAGTGATGCGTTTCATGGGTGCTCTCCTTTTTATAGTGATATGTTTATTATAACATATTTAAAAGGGAATGGCAACAGAAAAAAGGAATCCGTTAGTGTCAACCAAAAGTAGGCATCAAATCATAAAATCGTCAAAATGCCCAAGATCAGGAATACAAATCAGTGAAAGGTTTACAAGCAGAAATTTGTTTGAGCCATTTCATACCCGAA
>JAZNUR010000111.1:0-3999 GCA_045592405.1 Oscillospiraceae bacterium | reverse complement strand
CTTCGGTCAGTATAAGAGACTTCAGAACGAATTTACAGGCGTTCTTACAGGTAAGAACAGAGAATGCGGCGGTTCACTCATCCGTCCTGAAGCTACAGGTTACGGTGCAGTTTACTATACAGTTGAGATGCTCAATCACTTCGGTGACAGCATCAAGGGCAAGACCTTCGCAGTATCCGGCTTTGGTAACGTAGCTTGGGGTACAATCAAGAAGGTAAACGAGCTGGGCGGCAAGGTTGTAACGATCTCCGGTCCCGACGGTTACATCTACGATCCCGATGGCATCAGCACAGAGGAGAAGGTAAATTACCTGCTCGAAATGAGAGCTTCCTGCCGCAACAGAGTTCAGGATTACGCAGACAAGTTCGGCGTAGAGTTCTTCGCAGGCGAAAAGCCGTGGGGTACTAAGGTTGACATCATTATGCCCTGTGCAACACAGAATGAAGTTGGCATGGCTGAAGCTGAAAAGATCGTTGCAAACGGTATCAAGTACTATGTAGAGGTTTCCAATATGCCGACAACAAACGAAGCCGTTGCTTATCTGAAGGCAAACGGCGTGATCGTTGCTCCCTCCAAGGCTGTTAACGCAGGCGGCGTAGCAGTTTCCGGTCTGGAAATGTCCCAGAACTCCATGCGTTACAACTGGACAGCTGAGGAAGTTGATGAGAAGCTCAAGGGCATCATGAAGAACATCTTCAAGTCCTCCGTTGACGCTGCTGCTGAATACGGTATGGAAAACGACCTCGTTGCAGGTGCAAACATCGCAGGCTTCCTGAAGGTTGCAGAGGCAATGAAGGCTCAGGGCTGCGTTTAAGTGCGGAGCCCGCACGGGCGATACGCATGGGTGATTTTGTTTTGCGGAAAGTGTGCTACTTGCGTTGAACGTGTAATATAACGTAAAGCCCCAATGCCAAGGCAAAGGGGCTTTACTGTTGTGAATTGTCAAACAATTGGTGCGGAGCCCGCACGGGCGATATATCCTATTCGGACAGATACTAAAATGAGAACCGCAATGCACTTTTGCCTATGGCAAGAAGTGCATTGCTCTTTTCTTTAGGAGGCCGCCGCACAGGGCGGCTTGGATGCGGTTAAAGATGAAATTGGTGCGGAGCCCATATTTGCACAGTGTAATTGTTTGTGAAATGAAAAACGTCCGGCTTCCTGTGGAAAACCGGACGTTTTTGTTAGTATAGGCTTGCAGCACTTGCAGGGATTTTCACGGATTCGGCGGTTATATAGCTGCACGCTGTTGGTGCGAGAGCTGTCACTGAAAGTCCGTTCACAGAAACGGGAATTGTCAGTGAATTGCTGCTGCCGAGGTATCGCAGCAGCGTAACTCCCGAATTACCTGCCGTCCAAAGCCAGTCGGGAGGAATATCCGGCCAGACGAGCTGACCGTTAATGTGAGCTGCCGATACCTCGCCCGAATTCCACAGACGTTGTATCGGAGTACTGCCTGCATAAATTCCCATAATTACACCTCCTTTATAATAAGGTGTAATTTCGGAAGCGGTGTATACCGGAATGCAACTTTTTTTGACATTATCGGGAATTTTGGACGATTCAGAAAAAGTTTACTTGACAAAGAGGGCAAACTGTTGTAAAATATAGGTATCAATATCTATTTGAGAGGGGAAGTTATATGAAAAAAATTCTTGCATTTGTGACGAGTCTTGCACTCTGTGCGGCAGCAGCCGTTGCACCTGTGCAGAATCTCGTTACAGCACCGCTGGAAGCTGATGCAGCTGCCAACAGTGCGTACAATTATGGCGAGGCACTCCAGAAGTCCATGTTCTTCTATCAGGTGCAGCAGTGCGGCATCCTGCCGGAGTGGAATCAGGTAACATGGCGTGATGACTGCATGACCAACGACCCGACTCCGGGCGGCTGGTTTGACGCAGGTGACCATCTGAAGTTCACACTGACCAATGCGTATTCCGCAATGACGCTTGGCTGGGGTCTGCTCCAGTATCCCAAGGGTGTGGAAACCGCAGGCCAGACAGAGCTGTACCGCAACAATCTGAAGTTTGCTCTGGACTATCTGCTCGAATGCGACCTCGGCGATAAGATCGTCTACATGGTCGGCGACGGCTCCTTTGACCACGTTTGGTGGGGAGCTTGCGAAATGTACATGAATAAGTTTGAGCTGATGACGGGTGAAACCGTTCGTCCTGTTTATACTTGTCAGGACAGCTGTATCGAAGGTCAGATGGCGGCTGCACTTGCAGTTGGTTACCTCTGCTTCAAGGATACGGATCCCACCACTGCCGAAACCTATCTGACACACGCAAAGGATCTGTTTGAGCGTGCGGATGCATGGCGTTCCATCGGTGATGATACTGCTGAGCACGCATATTACAAGCCGTCCAGCTTCTACGATGATCTGTTCTTTGCTGCAAACTGGCTGTATATGGCAACCGGCGACAAGGCTTATCTGGACAAGTGCGAGAGCGATTATATCAACAATCTTGGTAAGGAATCCCAGTCCGAGGAACTGAAGTTCACTTGGGGCTACTGCTGGGACGACGTACAGCAGGGTGGTACGCTTCTGTATGCGATCAATACAGGCGATGAGGAATGGAAGAACCAGTTTAAGAAGCATCTCGAATACTGGACAACAGGTTACGGCGGCAAGCAGATCGACTATACACCCGACGGACTGCCGTGGCTGTTCAACTGGGGTTCTCTGCGTCACGCAACGACCACTGCATTTCTGGCATATGTTGCAGTGGATGAGCTGTTTGCAGATGATTCCGCACTGGTAACAAAGTACACAGACTTTGCTGACAATATCATGCACTATGCGTTCGGTGACAATGATCTGAACATGAGCTATATCGTTGGTATGGGCGATAAGTATCCGCAGGCATGGCACCACAGAACCTCCAGCGGTGCTTGGAATGACAAGTGGAGCAACATCGGTCAGACCGAGGGCGAGGATGCAAAGCCCCACGCTCACGTTCTTTACGGTGCACTCTGCGGCGGTCCCGACCAGGCAGGCAAGTATTCCGACAAGATCGGTGACTATCAGTACACCGAGGTTGCGATCGACTACAATGCAGGCTATACTTCCGCACTTTGTGCAATGGTTGAAAAGTACGGCGGCAAGGCAGATCCCGCATTCCCGCCTACGGAAGAACCCAAGTGGACGGAATTCTTCATGCGTGCTTCCATCAACCAGTCCGGTGACAGCTACACCGAGATCAAGGCATTCGCAATGAACCATTCCGCATGGCCGGCAAGAACGGTTAAGGATCTGACTTATCGTTATTTCTTCGATATCTCCGAACTCGTGGATGCCGGTGCTTCCATTTCCGATGTTGCAGTAAGAATCGGTTACGACCAGCACGCAGGCGGCAAGGGTGCAGTTACGATCTCCGATCCCGTGCAGTATGACGGCAATGTATATTATGTAGAGATCATCTTTGAGGATGGCAGCGTGGTAATGCCCACCGGTCAGTCCGAGCATCGCTGCGAATGCCAGTTCCGTGTTGGTGTTCCCGACAATCTGGGCGTGAAGTGGGATGCGTCCAACGACCATTCCTTCCAGGATCTTGTAGTCGGCGGCGAGAACGCTATGGTGGATACACCTTATATTACGATGTATGATGCCGGTACTCTGATCTGGGGTGTGGAACCCGACGGTACAACTCCCGAGGATGTTCCTCCGGCAACAGAGCCTGAAAAGCCTGATACGCCCGATGAACCGGATAAGCCCACGGATGCCCCCCAAGAGCCTACAAGCGGCGGCACCACCAATACGCTCTATGGCGACGTGGATCTCAACGGTGAGGTAAATGTCCTCGATATTATCGTGCTCAATAAGGCACTGCTTGGTGCAGGTGAAAAGCTCAATGATCAGGCAGTTATGAATGCTGACGTTGATAAGGACAGCAAACCCTCCGCAAATGATTCCCTGAACATTATGAAGTTTATCGTAAAGATTATTGATAAGCTTCCCGTATAATACGGTTGCTATGACTCCCGTGCAGGATCTGC
>JAZNUR010000110.1:0-4426 GCA_045592405.1 Oscillospiraceae bacterium | reverse complement strand
AGGGTTCAGACTACGCTCGGAAGTCACAGTTCATTTCGAATGCACGAGCAATCGTAGAGGCAAATGACATTACTGCCGGAGAACGTCAGCTCCAAAGTCGGATCGTAGCCATGTCGTTCTGTGAGCCAAGAAGTTGTGTGTGAATGTTGTCTTCCTAAGACCGCTTGGCCTCCGACTTAGGGTTCAGACTACGCTCGGAAGTCACAGTTCATTTCGAATGCACGAGCAATCGTTGAGGCAAATGACATTACTGCCGGAGAACGTCAGCTCCATGCAGAGATGAAAGCTATGGCAGAACGAATTGCTGAGCTTGCCCATGCAGGTCAGACGCAGTTCACCTTTGAAGAAATGCTTGGCGATGGAGATATGAAAGCCATGATGATTCAGGCTGTGGCTGAGATGCTTGATAGAAGAAGTGACCTTGAAGAAGTTCGTGACCACTATCTTGGAATCGCAGGACAGCATGATTTCACAGTAACTGCAAAGACGACGCAGAAAATGAAACTCTACTCTCCTTTGGAGATTCAGGCTGAACCGCAGATTTACGAAACAGATTGGGATGCTCCGTATGATGATGACCTTGAGGTTATTCCATCAAGCTGTGCTTGCGGTTGCGAGGATGAAATCAACGCTGCAATTGAAAAGTACGCCGAGCCGGATGAAAAGCACCATGGACTGATGGTATATTATGATGCAAACTCACCTGTCAATGAAAAGGTTGTATCCGCATTTCCTTCCGTTGAGGTCAGAAACGGAGAGCTTGTGGGCGTTCTCACCTGCCAGATTACAGAACCGCTTACAGACAGCGAAATGACTGAATTTCAGGATTGGTGGACCGGACAAGCAGCAGACGGTTATGTGTCAAAAAGAATTATGTTGAAACGGAGTCGAATGTGCTGAAAAGCCGCACAGATGTCTTCGATTGATTCAACATAATATTACAGCCCTGTCAGAAAATCCATCAAGGAATTATCTTCAGTCCAATTTGGCAAATCTGTTCCAGAAAGCTCCGGATAGGCATTTTCAAGCGCATCCCGCATTTGCTCAATATTGATCTTTGCATAGATATTGGTGGTTTCAAGAGAAACATGTCCGAGAATGTCACGGATGTAGATCATATCAACTCCCGCTTGACAAAGATGCATCGCTTTCGTATGACGAAACGTGTGGGGCGTTACCTTCGCAGGGATCAGCGGGGATTTCACGCGCGATATTTTTGCATATTTCTCAATCATATGATTAATCGCTGAACGTGACAGCTTGTTTCCGCCTTTACCGGAAAATACAAAGGCATCATTTCCCAGTGGATTACTTCGATGAAATTCCTCCATATATTTCTTTAACAGCTTTACTGTACTGTCAAGCAACGGCACAAGCCGTGTTTTACTGCCTTTTCCGGTCAGCCTGACATACGGATTTTCGTCAAGAATGAGATCACGAATCTTCAGATCGCAAAGCTCTTGCACCCGTGCGCCGGTGTCATATAACACTGTCAGCAGACAGTGATCTCTGCGCCCCTGCCGTGATGATGTATCTATTGATGCAAAGTAAATTCGGAGTGCATCCTTTGACAAGTATTCAATTACCGGCTTTACTGACTTTCTGTAAGGGATTGACAGAATCCGCTGGTATTCCAGAATATATATCGGTTCTTCGATCTGCAGATATTTTACAAAAGCATGTACTGCGGCAAGACGCTGATTTAGCGTGGAATTACCGGCATTTCTGTTTTCTTCGAGATAGGTCATAAAATCTAATACCAGATCACGGTCAAAATTCTTTAAAGTCAGCCGTCCTGCGGAAATTGATTTGCTGTCCGCACAAAATTGCAGAAACAGCTTAAAGGTATCTCTGTATGACCGTACAGTGTTTACACTGAGTCCCCGTCTGCCAACCATATGTGTCGTCAAAAAATTGGTCAGATGGTACGCAAAGTCAGTCGGCTTCTTCATTGGCATCCTCCATTTCCCATATTGGCAGATCTTCCTCAAGAAATCCGGTCATTCTTTCACAAATATCCGGAAACATACTTTTTGTCAAACGAAGATAATATTCCGTATATTTGAAGAACGAATGCCCCATATATGTTTTCAGCAGCGGGTAATAGGCATTCATGTTCTCTCCACGAAGTATCAGTGTTTTCAGTGTGTTTACTGCAAAGGTATGTCTGAAATCATATATGCGTGGTCCTTTTCCGGGACCTCCGTGTGAAATGCCGGCATAACGCAGAAACCTGCGAAAGTTCGTATTCATGTTGTCTGTTGTGATTTCTTTTCCGAGAAAGCCAGGAAAAAACGGCGCATCCGCCGATTCTGTCATTTTGTGAACCGTATCCGTATACTCCCGAAGCAGTTCCCACAAGGAAGCAGATAATGGAACCTCACGGTCAGCATCGTATTTGGATGCATGAATCGTGATAACACCCCTGTCAAGATCTACATCTCCGTATTTCAGACGGCGTACCTCACCGGGACGAAGTCCGCAGCAATAAATGGTACGAAACATGGCAGGCATAACGTACTGCCTGTACGGCACCTCTGATGAATAGTGACACCTTGTATCCACTGCATGAAAGAACCTCGACAGTTCGTCATCGGTGAAAATATATGGTGTGTATTTTTCCTCTTTACCGAGAGAATTGGTAGGAAACACATATGCGGGATGTCCAAGCTGATTCATATATTGTGCCAGATGCGCAACAGGTACCATGCGATTTCGAACAGTACCAGTCTTCTCATGCGGTTTGCGTTTTCCCCAACGGTCAGCAATCTCTTTTGTAACCGTTTCCGCATCCGGAAATTCTGCGGTAAGCATGGAATCGAATTTTAACAGTAAAACTTCCTGTATTTCATAGGTATATCCCATAGCCCGCTTCTGTGCAATCAGACCGTCAATATACGGTGCTAAGCAGCTTTTGAATTGACTCATACTGTCACCTCCGGAATTTCCAGCGCACATCCACGAAGCAATTCTGTACTGGTTTTCAGATAAACGCTGGCAGAATCCTCGCTGCTGTGTCCGAGAATTGCAGTAATATTATGGTAATCCTCGTGATTTTCGAGCATCGTAGTCGCCAATGTATGACGCAGGGAATGCATCCCGCATTTGTGGGTTGTTGCACCGGATATATGTGCGAAATTCATATACTTCCGGATCATCTTAGAATGGTGATTTCCTTGTTCAAATGCTTTGAACGGTGCCACATGTGTAACAAAGATATGAGGTGTGTCCACGTTTGGTCTTCCATTTTTGATGTAATCAATGAACGCCCAGCCGACATCTTTCAAAAGAGGAAGCGTAACTGGATTGTGCGTCTTGTTCTGTACAAAGCAGATTTTGTTGTTTCTCCAATCTATGTTCTCGAATTTTAAATTGCAGAGATCGCCGACACGGATTCCAAGGCGGGCAACCGCAAGAAGCATGGCATAGTCTCTTTTACCGGATGGATTGCCACGGTCTACTACAGAAAGAAGTTTGATCACCTCCTCACGCTGCCATACAGACGGAATGCGTATCTGCGAACGAACATGGAGTTTTACTGTATCAATGCTCAGATCCTCCGTCGCATATTCTTCCGTGTATAAGTATTTGAGAAATTGACGGAGTCCGCCAAGGCGATTTTTTATAGTAGATTTTTTGTATCCGCTCAATGTGAGAATGTATCCATTGACAATTTCACGGTTCATATCCGAAAAATGCAGGATTTCCTTTTCCACGCAGTATTCCAGAAAAGTCCTTGCAGTCTGAAGATAATTATTAACACTGGATGGTGAATAACCATAATTCTGATAATGATTACGGTACTTTTCAAGAATATCCACAAAAGCTTCAGTTTGCAATTGAATGCCCGATGTAGGGTATCTGGATGCTGGAATTCGATTCTGATTAAGATCTTCAAGCATTCTGCAGATTCTGCGTAATTTGCTGTGATAATGAGACTCATGACTGCGCAATGTCTCAAAACGCTCAACCTGCAAACCATAATGATCTGCTAAAAATCGCTCGATACACTCTTTTGAATAGTATCCGTTGTTGTTCTGTTTGCAGTATTCTGTCATAGGGTTCAGGATGTAGCGGTAATTGTTCCGGGCAATTGTAGTGTTGCCTCTCTCGGCTAAATATTGAAGCAGTTCAACGGATAACTGCTCCATGGTTTTGTTTGGCATGGCTGTTCACCTTTCTTTGACTTGATTTCCCCATATAGGGGTATCTATATTTTACCAAAGAAATTTGAACTTTTTTATGTTGAATCAATCGGAGCCATCTGTGCGGCTTTTCAGCACATTCGACTCCGTTTCAACATAATTCTTTTTGACACATAACCATCTTTATGTGGAATTCTACATAAAGATGGGTTTGGGGAATCGATGGAGCAGAAAGAGATTCGTACCGACTCATTCGGTACGATTTACGTCAGCTTCTGGAA
>JAZNUR010000109.1:0-2592 GCA_045592405.1 Oscillospiraceae bacterium | reverse complement strand
GAGATGTCGCTGTTTTTTCTAATCTACCGGATATCTCCAAGCGGATAAACCTCAGGGGTTCGGGGACAGAGTCCCCGGCAGCCGTCAGGCTGCCATTCTGTCCTCGAAATATACACTGATTTATTAGCGAACTGGCTCAGTTTTTTATTGACAAAGGCATGCATCATATATCCGAATGGGATTGTTCGGTTTCTTGCCATTTCACTTCACCTCCTGTTAGCTTACAATCATACCACAACTTGCTGTGGAAATCCAGTCAGCAATGGCAACAAAAATGCTCTGCAACTTTTGGTCACAGAGCATAATTCTTATTGCTGTTCTTCTTCAAAAATTTTCGGATAATCCCGCTTGCCGTTCACAATGTGGTACACATACACTGTATCAGCAATTACCCGATAAAAACACAGATATTTGCCGACAATCAATTTCCTGTATTCATCAACGACAAGTATTCTTTCCTCGCAGGCTCGCCCCATATACGGACTTGTTTTCAGGCATTCCAATGCATCAAGTATCTGCGTGGTGATTTTTTCAGCAGATTTCGCTCCTACAAGGGACAGATGCATATCTGCAATCATTTCCAGCTCACACCATGCAGGTGCGAGCAATTCCAGTTTGTATTCACGCATTATGATACTTCTCCGCAAGTCGTTTTCTTGCATCTTCAAGGGATACGGTAGGCTCTCCTGAAAGTCTGCTGTGTTCAGCTGCGTCAAGCTTTGCTTTCAGTCGGATCAGCTCCTCACGCTTTTCAAATGCGTCAATGCTCATCACAACAAGATCTCCCTCGCCGTTTTTGGTGATGTATATGGGTTCCTGTCGCTCATGAGCAAGATTCGAGATTTGTCCGTAATCGTTTCGCAGAACAGTGGATGACTTGATAATCATAGCAATCGCTCCTTTCAGATTCCTATAATTATTATATCACAATTCTGATAGAATTTCAATAGGTTTTTTAGATTTTTTCTGTCAGTTTCAGCCCGCCTATCAGATGAAATTCGAGTTCATTTCTGCTTTTCACAACGATCCTGTCCACGATGCTTTCGAATATATCCGGTTCAAATGCTGTCATGAGTTGTTCTCTTTTCTCAAATATTTCTACCAGCATTTCAATCTGATCAAGGGTTTCATCTTCCTCATCGGAGTGTGTCATGCGTTTGAGTTCCTGATGTAAACGATTAATCTTCGCATTCAGCTCTGTGGTCTGCTCCTGATACTTCGACTCATCCAGAAAACCCTTTGTTTTTAATCGGCTGAGTACATGGACTTGTTCCCGAAACTTTGCAATCTCCTTGTGAATGTCCATCACTCGAATACTCCCACTGAATTTACGGATTTTCAGTTCCTGCAGAGCTATCTGCATGGGTAAGAAAAGTTCTTTATAATGATGCAACAGTTTATTGTGCATTGTGATAAATGCAACTATGATTTGTGTTTCTGATATTTGAGATATACTGCAAAGCTCTGCTTTTAAATCATGAGTTCTGCATATCCAATATGTCTTGCCTCGGATATGCTTGATCCGGAATATGGAACCACATTCCTTGCAAAATAATTTTCTTTTGAATGGAGAATCAAGCTCAGTTTTTTCTGATCTCTTCATTTTCATCAGCAATTTTACTTTTTCAAATTCTTCTTCACTAATAATTGCGGGATGTGTTTCGCTGCTGTAATACTGTGGTTTATGTCCACGGTTCACAATTTTTCTGTATGGCAATGTGTCCGTCATACAGAATTTATGCCACAGTGAGTTGCCAGTGTATTTCTCATTCGATAAGATATATCGAATAGAATCATATTTCCACTCAGAATGATTCAGTTTTGTGTCCTCGGAAGCGTTCAACATCTCTTGAATGGATCGAATCCCATATCCTGCCAGATACGCTGAAAATATAAAGCGTACAATTTTAGCTTCTTCCTCACAAATTACCAACGTTTGATTTTTCATCCGGTATCCATATGGTGCAGTCGGCTGAATGAAAGTCCCATTTTTCATTTTCTTTTCAATTCCCCAGCGTATATTTTGTGAAATGGACACGGATTCTTCCTGTGCCAGACCTCCGAGAATGGTAATCATAATCTCATCGGTCATATTGGCTGTATCTATGTTTTCCTTCTCAAATATCACGGTAATGCCAAGGGCTTTCAGCTCACGGAGATTTTTGAGACAGTCCTTTGTGTTTCGTGCGAATCGGCTGATAGACTTGGTGTAGATTCTGTCGATTTTTCCTCGTCTGCAGTCCTTCATCAGTCTTTGGAATTCGTCACGCTTATCGTCACGAGTACCTGTGATACCTTCGTCGGCATACAGGTCTACAAATTCTTCTGTGATCGAATTCTCAAACTTGTGGCTGTAGTAGGTCATCTGTGCCTGATAGGAATTGAGCTGATCCTCGCTGCCCCCGCTGACTCGGCAGTAAGCGGCAACTCTCAGCTTGTTCGTTTCTGTTGCTGGTGCTATACTAAAAAAGTGGACAAAAAAAGAAGAACGATGTATAATAAAAGAAAAGGCCAGGAGGAAAAAGAAATGGCAGGAAAGAAAAGCACGCGCTATACGGAAGAATTCAAGAAAACGATCGTAAATCTGCACCA
>JAZNUR010000108.1:0-13733 GCA_045592405.1 Oscillospiraceae bacterium | reverse complement strand
CCTCACAGTCAAGGGCTTCGCAGATTTTAGACAGAATATAGCCGTCGTAGCGGACAATAGTATTCTTATAATATTTGTCGATGGTCTGGTACTGGATACCGCTTCGCTGTGCAAGCTGGTAACGTGTAATATTTCTTTCATCAAGATATTCTTTCAGTGTCAAGCGAACCATACATTATCCCCCTAAATTGGTATATACTTATCATAACGTATATATGCATACTTGACAATTCATATCTTATTATGTATAATTAAGTATATATCTATATGGAGGTGTATATATGCTGGACTACAAGGAACTGTATTTTCGATCCCAAGCAGCTCTTGCCAAGGCGATCGAAACGCTTGAGGAACTTGCGGAAGAACTGAGCTGGTGCATGAAAAGCTGCGAGGATGCGGTGATTTCATCGGAAGAAGCAGGGGAGGAACACGGAATTTCACAAATCACTTGACTTTCGCCCCTGTGATGCGGTATAATATTGCATAGTGAGTAAAATACGGCAGTCGCCGAAGTGAAGGAGCTATCATATGAAATTCAGTAAAATGCACGGCATCAGCAACGACTATGTCTATGTCAACGGCTTTACGGAAACCATTGGCGATCCGAATTCCGTTTCCAAGTTCATCAGCGACCGCCGCTGTGGGATCGGTTCGGACGGATTGATCATGATTCTTCCCTCGGAGGTAGCGGACTGCCGTATGCGTATGTTCAATGCGGATGGTTCGGAGGGTATGATGTGCGGCAATGGTATCCGCTGTGTCGGCAAGTACGCATACGACCACGGAATTGTCACAAAGCCCGAGCTTTCCGTGGAAACCAAGTCCGGCATCAAATACATTACCCTTGAGATCAACGATGGTGTGGCAGTTGCCGCAACGGTGGATATGGGCAAGGCGATTCTGAAGCCTGCGGAGATTCCCGTCAAGGCAGAAGGCGAAACCTTCGTTGCACAGCCGATTCAGGTCAACGGCAAGGAATATACCGTAACCTGCGTTTCTATGGGAAACCCGCACTGCATCGTATTTTGCAGCGATCCCAAGGATGTGGCACTTGAGGAAATCGGCCCGTATTTTGAGAATCATGAGCTGTTCCCCGAACGCATCAACACGGAATTTTTGCAGGTAATTGATGAAACAACACTCAATATGCGTGTCTGGGAGCGTGGCAGCGGTGAAACCTTTGCCTGCGGAACGGGTGCGTGTGCCTGTGTTGTGGCAGCGGTGCTCAATGGCTATTGCAAGCATGATACCGAGGTAACAGTGCATCTGCTGGGCGGTGATCTGAAGATCACATACCAAAGTGATGGTACGGTGATGATGACGGGTCCCGCAACCCACGTGTATGACGGGGAAATTGATATTTCCGGTATCCCTTCACCGCTTTCCATGGCACTGTAATCGTAACGAAACTTCCCTGAGCTATGGGATGGGAAAGTTTAAGAGGAATTGTTTCAAGCCCCGTCAATGACGGGGCTTTTTGATGTGAAAAAATGTCCCTCATAAGCGGTGGCAACATTTCCAGTTCCTCCAACTCGCCTGCGGCGGGTTGGAGAAACGTATTTATGAGCTTTAGAACAGTCGTGCCCCGCATAAGCGGGGCACGTTCGGGAGGAATGATTCGTTGTTTGTAATGCAGCAGATCTTACGCCATAGATCCGAATGCCTCTGCCAAGGCCATGGTCATTGTCAGAGCGGAATCGACCTTCCATTCGCCGTTAATGCGAAGGACAGTCATGTCCATATCGACACTCATGCCGGCGGAAGATGCGGCATATCTGAATGTGTAAACACCGTCGATCTTGAAGTTTCCTGGGAGATCAAGTTTAACGGTTTCACCGTTTTCAGTTTCCATTTCTTTCAGCATATCGCTTGCCAGAAAATCATTGTACTTCTGTGCCTCGGAATTGATACATTTAGGCTTGCCAACTTCAACATTCATAGGGCCTACTGCCATCTCGCCGATTTCCACCTTATGCTGCAGTTCAGCAATCAGTTCGTCCTCGGTGTACTTCTTACCGGTTGCCATGTACTGCAGAAGCTCAATGTCATAGTACTTGACGATGTTTGCGTAATCCGCTTCTTCAAGTGCCTTGAAGTAGCCATCAATGGCAGCCTGTACCTGTGCAGCTTCGTCACCCTCAGCAACTTCGCCGCCCTCGGCAGACTCACCACCCTCAGCTGCTTCGCCGCCCTCGGCAGATTCACCACCTTCAGCAGACTCGCTGTTCCCAGCAGCTTCTGTGGATTGTTCCCCAACGTTATTATTTTCTTCCACCGTAGTTGCTTCCGTGGTTTCCGCAGTAGTCGCCTCCGTAGTTTCTATCGGAGCTGTTGTGGCTGCAGCCTCTTTGTTTTTCAATTCATCAGGAAGCAGTTCGTTCTCAAACCCACATCCGGTCATAAGCATTGCCATGGAAAGAATACTCGCCCAAATAAATCTCTGTTTCATTTTGATTACCTCATTTTCTTAAATAATGTGTTCTGATTGATACAATCAGTCGAAATGTAAATATGATTTACATCATGGAGCTATTATACCATGTTTTTACAGTGCTGTCAATACACAAAATGCACAAATTATCCGCGCAAAATCTGTTTTGTTTACGCAAATTTACACAAGTAATTAAAATTTACCATCATGTGAATTGAGAAGCAATGCGGCAATCTCCATTGGTGACGAAACAATTGTTTCTGCCCCGCATTCCAGAAGATGGTTTCTGTCACGGAAGCCCCAGTCCACGCTGATGCAGGGGATTCCGGCATTCTGAGCAGTTTCAATGTCCACATTGGAATCACCGATATAAACTGCATCCGACTTCTCTGCCTGAAAATGCTCCAGAATGTCATAAATACCATCCGGTGCCGGTTTTCTCGGCACACCCGCACGTTCACCGAGAGCCATGTCAAACAAGCCGTCAAAGTATTGGCGAATCAGGGGCTGCACCGCAAAATCCGCCTTGTTGGAAAGCACTGCTGTCATGATCCCTGCGTCCCGAAGTGTCTGCAAGAGCGTATGTGTGTCCTTGTAAGCATGGGTTTTGATATTGGCGTGCTCTTTGTAGTAGGGGGCAAAGATGCTGTGTACACGGTCGATTTCCGCTTCCGAAGTGTCGTGGGGAACACTGCGTGAAATCAGCTTTCTTATGCCGTTTCCAACAAAACTGCGGATCTCGTCGATGGTTCGTACAGGATAGCCGCATGAAAGGAGAGCGAAATTCACACTGTCGGTGAGATCCTCCAGTGTGTTGAGAATGGTACCGTCGAGGTCAAAAATGGCGAGTTTGTATTTCATCACGATGCTCCTTTAAAAATTCTTATATATAAGTATAGCAGATGGTGATATTTTTGTCAATTCATGCAGCGATGCATTCTATGGATTTCGGAATATTCAAGTGGTTGTGTGAGGAATATGAAAAGTCCATGAAAAAACGGGAATTCCCTTGCAAATCAATATCACGTATGCTATAATAATACTAATAAATTCCAAAACCTGCGGCGAAGTGTGCAGGTTTCCACCTTATCCGACCATAAAATTCAGAAAGCAGGTGCAGACATGGATGAAAAGAACTTCTATCTGGATACGATCGAGCAGATCGTTCCGGCACAGCGTGAGCAGATCATGACAGCGTTTTATGAATTTCTGGAACTGGAGCATTTATATGAATCCGCTGCGGAAATCGTCAAGACTCAGCTGAGCATTTACGACAACGAGTTCAGCATGAAATTTCAGAGAAACCCCATTCACAGTATTGAGAGCCGCATCAAATCACCACAGAGCATTGTCGAGAAATTGCAGAGAAAGGGATACCCTGTTTCCGCCAAGTCTGCACAACAGCATCTGATGGACATTGCCGGCATTCGTGTGATCTGCTACTATATTGACGATATTTACGCCATTGCGGAGCTTCTGACAAGGCACAACGAGATGCAGCTTGTCAAGGTCAAGGATTACATCAAAAATCCGAAACCCAGCGGCTACCGTAGTTTTCATATGGTGCTGACAGTGCCTGTGTATATGTCCACATCGAAGAAAAGTGTGCCGGTTGAGATCCAGATTCGCACGATAGCGATGGATTTCTGGGCTGCATTGGAACACCAGCTTCACTATAAAACAGGCTGTATCGTGCCCCCCTCGCTCAAGCAGGAGCTGCGTGATTGTGCGGAAACGATTGCCATGACGGATATGAAAATGCAGGAGATCTACCAGCAGATCCATGAGCTGGATTGATGGTTTTAGGCGTCTGCTTCGGCAATGTTTCTGAAATCTATGATCTTTAAAATGATTAGAATTACTTACAGCTTTGGGCTGCTTCGTGAAGGCGAGGCAGCCTTGTTTTTGATTGAAAGGATATGAAATGAGAAAGAATTTCATAGAATGTTGAAATTTCAGCTGTAAACGCTTGCATTCTTTTCTAAATTATGCTATAATGTAGGATGAATGTAAATTAATCTATATAGAGGAGTAATCATTTATGGAAAATACACTGTTCCCCATTAGTATGGAAATGCACATTGGATTTGCACTGGCTGCACTGCTGGTTTTCGGATTGCAGTTCATACGACTGCGTAAGTACTATTATCTTGTACTTGCCGTTGCCATGCCCTGTTCACTTCTGGCGTATGTGTTCGACAATACCACCTTCTTCTATGCACTTGGTATTGCGGAGGCCGCAGCACTGCTGCTTGCATTCGTCCTTTCCAAGACTGTTGACCGTGATCGTGATACGGGAATCGAGGCAGCGTCCGAAGAATCCGATGCATCCGAAAAGACATATGAAACGGGTGATTCCGATATACAGGAGGATTCCGAGAATATTACGGAAATTCCGACGAAACCCGTAGAAACCACAGAAGATGAAGTTCCGGCACAGTTTGTAGAAGCTGCTGCACAGGAGGAAGCGGAATGATGAAAATTATCCTGCCCGACTGGGATACCGTTTCAGCGAATGATGTCGGATTCTCCGTGTTTTCCAAATACGGAGAAGTGATCTGCTGCGGGCCGACGCTTCCGGAGGAAGCAGCGGAGAAGATCGGCGATGCCGATATTGTACTTTGCAACAAAACGCCCATGACCCGTGAGGTGATCGAAAAATGCAGAAATCTCAAATATATCGGGCTTTTTGCAACGGGCTACAATAACATTGATCTGGCAGCTGCCACAGAGCGTGGCATTGTCGTGAGCAATGCGGGGGAGTATTCCACACAGGCGGTGGTGCAGCATACATTTGCATTGCTGCTTGCCCTGGCAGGCAATCTGATTACTTATCACAATTCTGTGAAGAACGGTTGCTGGGAGCAAAGTGAAACATTCTCGTGGTTTCCCCATCCGGTGCACGAGCTCTGGGGCAAGACTTTTGCAGTCATTGGCTATGGCAGCATCGGGAAGGGTGTGGCAAAGGTGGCGGATGCATTTGGCATGAAGGTCATCGTTTCAACCAGATCTAAACCGCAGAACTGTCCGTATCCCGTGGTTTCCATGGAGGAGGCATTTCGACAGGCAGATGTGCTGTCGATCCACTGCCCCCTGAACGAACAGACTGCACACCTGATTCGTAAGGAAACGCTTGCACTGATGAAGCCCACCGCATTCCTCATCAATACTGCAAGGGGCGGCATTGTGAAGGAGCAGGATCTGGCGGATGCACTCAATTCTGACAGGCTCGCAGGTGCGGGGCTTGATGTGTTGGACAAAGAACCAATGTCACCCGAAACACCGCTGAAAACAGCGAAAAACTGCTTGATTACGCCGCATATTGCGTGGTCTCCTCTGGAAACGAGAGAACGTCTGATCGGAATTGTGGCGGAGAATCTGGAAGGCTTCTTGGCAGGTACACCGAAAAATCAGGTGAATTGAATATTTGAATTATATAGTAAAGGAACAGGTTTATGATTGATTTTTCCGAAAAAAAGCGTATTGTGATTAAGCTGGGTACATCTACGCTTGCCCATAAAACCGGCAAGCTGAATATCCGTCGCATGAACAATCTTGTGCGTGTACTTGCGGATCTGCAGAACAGCGGACATGAGCTGATACTTGTATCCTCCGGTGCGGTGGGACTTGGCGTTGGCAAGCTCAATCTGCGGGAACGTCCCAAAACCACGCCGGGCAAACAGGCAGCCGCAGCTGTCGGACAGTGCGAGCTGATGCATATTTACGATGAAATGTTCTCGAAATACAGTGTTACCGTAGCACAGATACTGCTGACAAAGGGAATCATCAGCATTCCGGATCGTGTGGATAATGTCCGCAACGCCATAGATGAGCTGACATCCATGAGCGTAATTCCGATCGTGAATGAAAATGATACTGTGGCGATCGACGAGCTGGAACTGGAAATCGGTGAGAATGATTCTCTGTCCGCCGTTGTTGCAAGCATTGCAGGAGCGGATCTGCTCATTATTTTATCGGATATTGACGGATTGTATTCGGAAGATCCGCATAAAAATGCAGATGCAAAGATCATACCGGTGGTCGAACGCATTGATGAACATATCGAGTCCATTGCAGGCGGTGCCGGCAGCAGTCTGGGATCGGGCGGTATGGCAACAAAGATCAATGCTGCAAAGATCGCTACTGCCGCAGGTGTGGATATGATCATCATGAACGGCAAAAATCCCGAAGATCTGTACAGATTGTTCGACGGTGAGCGAATGGGAACCTATTTCCCGGCAATCAGAAAATAACAGGGAGGTACACTTATGACATATATGGAAACTCTGGGACAGCGTGCGAAAGCCGCAGCACCCCATGCCGCAAAGGCGGGCACGGTCCTCAAAAATCAGGCACTGACTGCAATTTCCGATGCACTGCTTCGCAATACCGACAGGATTATTTCCGAAAATGCGAAGGATCTGGAAAACGCCGTGCAGAACAACATGACGGCAGCCATGCAGGACAGACTGCGTCTGGATGCAGGCAGAATCCAAGCTATTTCCAACGCCGTGTGCAAGCTGATCGCCCTTGAAGATCCGATCGGTTCGGAGGACAGAGGCTGGATTCGCCCCAATGGTCTGCGTATCCGTCAGGTTCGTGTGCCGTTGGGTGTGATCGGAATTATTTTTGAATCCCGTCCGAATGTGACTGTGGATGCTGCCGTTTTGTGCCTGAAGGCAGGAAATGCGGTGATTCTCCGTGGCGGAAAAGAAGCCATCCATTCCAACACCTGCCTTGTTTCTGTGATGCGTGAAGCTCTGGAATCCGTGGGACTGCCTGCGGATCTGGTGCAGCTTGTGGAGAAAACCGATCGTGAAACTGCCGCTGAAATGATGAAGCTCAACGGTTATCTGGATGTACTGATTCCGAGAGGCGGTGCAGGCTTGATTCAGGCTGTTGTTAAGCAGGCAACCGTTCCCGTAATAGAAACGGGTGCAGGAAACTGTCATGTGTTTGTGGATGCATCCGCAAAGCTGCAGATGGCAGTGGAAATTGCAAACAATGCCAAAACTCAGCGTCCTTCTGTGTGCAATGCCATTGAAACTCTGCTGGTACATAAGGAGATTGCACCTGTGTTCCTGCCCCATATCCGTACTGCGTTTGCAGCACATAATGTGGAGATTCATGGCTGCGAAGTGACACAGCAGATTCTCGGTGATGATGTGATACCTGCGACGGAAGAAGATTATGCAACCGAGTACCTTGATTATAAAATTGCTGTGCGAGTGGTGGATTCCGTGGAAGAAGCCGTTGCACATATTCTGAAATACAGCACCAGACATTCTGAATGCATCGTGACGGAGTCCATGGAAAATGCCGAATATTTCCAGAACAGCGTGGATTCTGCTGCAGTTTATGTCAATGCTTCTACAAGATTTACGGATGGTGAGGAGTTCGGATTTGGTGCGGAAATTGGAATTTCTACACAGAAGCTCCATGCAAGAGGGCCGATGGGCCTGCAGGCATTGACCACCATTCAATACCGTATTATCGGTAGCGGACAGATCCGATAAGACGGGGGAGTATCTATGAAGTCGAATGAATTTGACCAGCTGCTCAGCGGTCTGCTTGGAAACAAAAATGATGATCCGAAGCCGCAGAATGACAGTACAACGGGCAAAACCTCTGCAGCCAGTGAGGAATCACGACGCCGTGTAGAGGAGATCATGAAGAATGTGGAAAGGGAATCCGACAAGCGAAAGTCGGAGGAACAGTTCCGTCCAAAGGCAGAGCCGATTCCGAAGCGGGAACCCGTAGTTGTTCCGCCGCCCATCAGCCATTTTTCCGAAGAACCGTCGCAGAATCCGGCAGTTCGGATGCGTGACAGACTGGATGAAACGGCATTGCCGATGCTTGATTCCGAGCGTAAGCCTACACAGGTTATTCCGCCGAAGCCCAAGCCGGAGGCAGCACCTAAGAAAAAGAAGAAAAGGCCGGCACCGCAGCCGTCAGCGGATATTCCCGCACCGCCGACACCGCCGAAGCGGAGTGTTCCGCATATTGTTGTGCCGGATGAGCTGCCGCCGGATATTCCTCGTGAGACAGCCGTTTCCGCTGCTGATGAGGAGCGTCGGAAGAAGCTGGAGGCGATCAGACGTGCTGTGAAGGAACAGCGTAATGCTAAGCTGGAAGCTGAAACGCACGAGCCTCAGACGGAATATACAGAGCCTACCAAAATCATGAGGGCTGCTGCGGAAGAACCCGCTGTGACAATTGCCGAGCCTGAGATGATCGAGGAAAGCGTTGCCGAGGCGATTCCCGAGATCATCGAAGCTGTGGAGGAACCCGCTGAATCTGTCGTGAATGAGCCCGATGCTGATTCGCTCAAGAACGAGCGTGATAAGGAGATCCTGAACAAAGCCCAGATCATCAAGCAGCAGATCCGTCAGGCGATGGAGGCAATACAGTCCCTCCCTGAAACGGATACGGAAGAAGAATCCGAGCTGTCCGAGCAGGCTGAGGAAACAGAGGATACTCCTGTTTATGAGGAAATGCAGGTGGAAACCTCTGAAAATGAGCCGTATGAGGAAACAGATGAAGATGATTTATCCGAGGAAGTTTCTGAAATCTCCGAAACGCAGGAAATTGTTCCCGAAACAACGGCGGCTCCGAGATTACGCCATTTAAGCGTACCTGTTGAGCCTGAGAAAAAACAGGGGCTGTTCTCGAAATTCCGCAAAAACAAGCAGGAAAAAATACAGGAGCAGCCTGCTGATGAGCCTGCTCCGGAAAAATCCGTTGAAACGCAGGAAGAACCCGAAACCTACACCGAGCCTGAAATTTCCGAGGATGAAGTTTATGAGGGTTCGGAGGAACCCGAAACCTGCACCGAGCCTGAAATTTCCGAGGATGAAGTTTATGAGGTCTCGGAGGACCCCGAAACCTGCACCGAACCTGAAATTTCCGAGGATGAAGTTTATGAGGGTTCGGAGGATTCTGAAACCTACACCGAGTCTGAAATTTCCGAGGAAACAGTTGCTGTAAATGAAACGGAAACTGCTGCTGAAACGCAAGTACAGGAGTCCTCTTCCAATGAAATGCATAACATTGATGTGAATCTGCCGGATGAAGAAGCCAGAGCTCGGAAACGCAGTGCATTTTCGGCGGCCATCCGTGCAGCTTTGGATGAAAATGCACAGGAACTGGAGGATGTCAGAGCGGAGCAGCTGCCGGCCGACGATGAAATCGACGTGGCAGTCGGAAAATCCCGAAAGGGTAAGAGGGGTTATCTGGTTGCAGGATTCATCTGCACGATATTTGCCATCATTGGCGTTGTGTTCTGTGTGATGCAGGGAATCCGATGGATTCGTGATTTTGTGGATAGTTCCTCACTGAAGAGCCAGCTGGAGGATGTACTGTATCCCGTGGTAGTGATGGATCTGCCGGAATATGAGGATGCATCCGAGGCGGCACCGGAAATGCTGATGTCCGCAGCGGTGATGGATATTCTGATGTATGATGATCTTTCAAAGTACACGGAGGTTTTTGATGTGATTTCCATTCCTGCGGAGGATGTCAAAAATCGTGCGGAGACCATGTTCGGTGTTACACTTTCCGATGAATATACAACATTGTTTGCTGCGGGAGAGCTGTTCTTCTATGATGAAACCTCGGGTTTTTATAATGTTCCCTCGTCGCCTGTGATTTTCTCCTATGCACCGGATGTGCAGAATATCAGCCGAGTGGAGAATATGTACACAGTGACGGTGATTTATCGTGCCGATACAGCACAGTGGCAGCATCGTTCTGAGAATTTCACCGCAGCCGGTGAAAAGACAATGGAAATTACCCTTGTAAAAATAGAAGACGATTATCAGATCGTCCGTATCAAGAATGTTTCCACGCATTCCAGTGGTATCTAATGACAGTGATTCCCCGACCGTGCTGTACCTGCAGCGTGGTTGGGGATCGTTTCAGGAGGAAGATTCATGAAAGTTTTGGTTGTTGGTCTTGGTCTGATCGGCGGTTCTATCTGTAAGGCACTCCACACATTTACCGAACATGGAGTATATGGTTGCGATGCCAATCAGGAAATTGCTAAAAAGGCTCTGTCCCAGCACGTGATCGACGGCATCGTAACGGATGACTGCAGCGGATTTGATATGATCGTGGTTTCCCTTTATCCGGAAATTATCCGTACATGGGTGCAGCAGAACGTGCATTCCATGAGCGAGGGGACGATCGTCATTGATGTGGCCGGCGTCAAGGGTGATATTCCTGAAACAATGGGAAAGCTCTGTGCGGAACACGGTGTGCACTATCTCGGTACGCATCCCATGGCGGGAAAAGAACGGTATGGATTTGATGCATCCGATGAAAACCTGTTTCAGGGAGCGAATTTCATCCTCACACCGCTTGCGGAAACGCCGAAATCAGTGACCGCACAGGTGAAGAATTTTGCCCACCAGATCGGTTTCAGAAGGTTTGTTCTGACAACGCCGGAACTCCATGACCGTATGATCGCCTACACCTCGCAGCTTGCCCATGTGGTGTCGAGTGCATATGTGAAAAGTCCGGTAATCACGTTGGAAAGCGGTTTTTCAGGCGGCAGCTTCCATGATATGACACGCATTGCCACGATGAATGAGGATATGTGGACCATGCTCTTTCTGGAAAATCGGGAAAGTCTTCTGCAGGAGCTTGACACGCTCATGGAGAATCTTGCCGCATATCGCAGAACGCTTGCACAAGCGGATGCAGAAACGCTGCGTGATCTCATTACCGAAGGCAGGATCCGTAAGGAGGAAAACCTGCAAAGACGCAGAAATTCTCCCTCTGTCATTGATCTGACGCAGGAAGATTCCTGTTTCGGAAAAAAATAAAAAAATCGAAAAAAACCCTTGACATTTCTCGGAAAGTATGCTATACTATTAAAGTCGTATTCTAAAGACAGTTGGTGGCATAGCCGTAAATCCAACCGAGGAGTGCAGGCGGTAATAAAACTACCCCCTCTCTTTGTTGTGCTTTGGTATGACAAAGGGAGTTTTTGTATTCCCGATACGATACAGCGAAAGCTGATTTTCAAATCGGAGGTGAATGTAAATGCCAAGTGCAAAGGTTCTGGAATCCAAGAAGGCAAGAGTTGAAGAGCTGACCGAGCTTCTGAAGAACAGCGTATCCTGCGTACTCGTTGACTACAAGGGTATCTCTGTAGCAGACGATACAAAGCTGCGTCGTGAGCTGCGTGAGGCTAACGTAAACTACTTCGTTGAGAAGAACACAATGCTGAAGTTTGCGTTCCACAACATTGGTATGGATTGCTTTGATGATGTACTCAACGGTACAACAGCAATTGCGATTTCCAATGATGACCAGACAGCACCCGCTCGTATTCTCGGCAAGTTTGCAGAAGAGTCCAAGAGTGATTTCGCTCTGAAGGCAGGCTGCGTAGAGGGCGAGTTCTATAATGCTGAAAAGGTTATGGCACTGTCCAAGATTCCGTCCAGAGACGTTCTGCTGGCACAGCTCGTTGGTTCCCTGCAGGGTCCGATTCAGAAGCTGGCTGCTCTGCTGCAGGCTGTTGTGGACAAGGATGGCGAAGCTGCATAAGAATTGCAGCATAGCGTATGAATGGCAGGTTATCTGCCCGTAAGGCATGGGCGTTACACATGACTAAAAATTAATTTAAAAGGAGATTATTATCATGGCATCTGAGAAGACAATGAAGTTTATTGAAGATATCAAGGCTCTCACAGTTCTGGAACTGGCTGAACTGGTTGAGGCAATCCAGGAAGAATTTGGCGTAACTGCAGCAGTAGCAGCAGCTCCGGCAGCAGGCGGTGCAGCAGCAGCAGCTGAAGAGAAGACTGAGTTTGATGTTGTTATGACATCCTTCGGCGACAAGAAGATGGGCGTTATCAAGGCTGTTAAGGACATTCTGGGTCTGGGTCTGAAGGAAGCTAAGGAAGCTGTAGAAGGCGTTCCGAAGACTCTGAAGGAAGGCGTTTCCAAGGCTGAGGCTGAAGAGCTGAAGGCTAAGCTGGAAGAAGCTGGTGCAACAATCGAGCTGAAGTAAGTTTTACTTACAACAAAAGCGGAGGATATTCCTCCGCTTTTTTTATATACTTGGGCAGATTCAGAAAAACAGCTCCGAAAGAAACAGCAGCACTACACCGGGAATTCCGAGAATTGCGGAAAATATAAGGTTGAACGCACTCAAGGATGGTGTAAAGCCGATGAATCCGCCGTAGAAATGCAGCAGTACCAGAACAGAAACTCCGCTGATACTGCCAAGCAGAAAGGTGCGGATGCGGTGTCGCTGTCGGATGTAAAAGAGCAGCAGCAGAACCGCTGCACCGATGTAGAGCAAAGTGGTGATGTTTTCTGTGATCCATTCCATGATATTCTCCCTGTTTTTCGCATCCTTTACGATAATAATGCTGTCGTAAGGGATTGGTGTTATAGCATAATATAGGCGATTGCGAGCAATAGCTTTGCGTCGGCACCTTCTTTGTACAGAACATACAGCAGTCCCAGCAGGGCAAGACGTTCACCATCCCATCCCGTCAGCAGGTTCTGCAGCTCCTTTGGAAGCTGGACATTCTGATGCGGTATTGGCTGTTCTGGGGGCTGCTGCGATATGTATGGCGGTGTTTCCGCCTTTTGGACAGGCGTGTTGTGTTCCGGAACAGCACGCCTCTGCATTTCTCTGGAACGCCGTATGGCATCCTGCCGCATCGCATTGAAGTTCTGCTGTGGATAGTGTGGCATTTTTTCACCGCCTTATAAGAGGTTTTGCAGCATACCGCTTTCCTTCATTGTTCCCCATACCGTTATCAGCCGCAGAAGTCTGACCGCCCTGTCCACCCTGTCACGTCGTTCCTGCCGCAGATGGGGACGCAGTGCCATGAGCAGTGCGGTGTTCTCATCCTGCTTCTGAGCAGAGCCCATCAGTTCACCGATTTTCATCAGCATCATCGGATCGAACGGAATTCCGCAGGCATCATTGGATTCTGCTGATGATTGTGATTCGGGAACAGAGGGCGGCACGGATGCTGCATCCGAATCATTTTGCAGCATCTGTGCAAGCTCGGAAATCTGTTTCATGCTTTCGGGATCCGATAAAAGCTCCTGCATTTTTCCGAAAAAATCATCCATCGTTATTTTCCGCCGTTGAGCTTGCGGTAAAGCTCTTTCGCCTGCGGTGCACTCATGAGCTTTTCCACCAGCTGCGGATTGCGGATCGCCTGCTGGAATTTTTGTGCATCTGCATTGCTCATGTTCTTCATGGCACTGTCAAATTTTCCGGATTCCAGCTCCTGCCGCAGCTGTTCGGGCGGGATTCCCAGTTTTTTGCTCA
>JAZNUR010000107.1:0-38521 GCA_045592405.1 Oscillospiraceae bacterium | reverse complement strand
TAATATTCATTATCAATAAAATAATAGGTCACGCCATTCCAGACACCTGTGAACAGTCCGCAGTACTGTTTTCTCCACGATACATCCACGGTGATATTGGTCAGGAATGTCAGCTGTGCACGCATTTCCGGACGAATGGATTTATACAGCGGCATCACAACACGGCAATCCTGTCCTTTGCTGTTGATCGCAGCCGGTAAAGAGCCGATGACATCTGCCAGACCGCCGGATGCAGCAAACGGTACTGCCTCACTTGCGGCAAAGAGAATATTCAAAATCCATTCACCTCCTGATTACAATTTTGCATTCTTGCTGATATAAATCGGGTATGTTTCAGACCCCGTCAGAACACGTCCATCCGAAACTTCCACGTTCTTATCGGCAATGACATTGCTCAGTGAACAATCCTTGCCAACCTTTGTTCCCTGTTGGAGCACGCAATTCTTCAGAACACAGCCCTTTCCAACCTTAACGCCACGGAACAGCACACAGTTTTCAACTGTACCCTCGATGACACAGCCATCTGCAATCATGGAATTCTTTACTTTTGCATCCAGCCCATATTTTGCAGGGGGGTTGTCACCGATCTTTGTATATACCGGTGCAGTGGGCTTGAAAAGAGCATTGCGGTTCTTTTCTTCAAGCAATGCAAGGTTTGCATCAAAATAACTCTTGACACTGTCAATTCTGCTGAAATATCCCTTGTGCTCAAAGCCCATGAACTTGTACTCGTTCAATCTTGCCTGCAGGCAGTCTCGAATCAGACTGTACTGACTCTTGCTTGCTGCATCTCTGACAAGCTTTCTCAGGAAATCCTTGCTCATGACAAACATATCCAGACAGATATTGCATTCGCCTGAGATCTGCGGATCAATCATCACATTGCGGATTCTGCCATCCTCGTCCATTTCCAGAACATCCACGCAGGAGCCGCTGTCCTCACTGTACAGGTATTTTCCGTAAACCGTTGTAATATCCGCACCGGTCTTAATGTGCTGCTGTACAACAGAATTAAAATCAATCGTGGTCACGTAGTCACAGTCGGACATTACCACATACTCTGCCTTGGAATGTTCCAGAAAACTCCAGACATTATTCAGTGCCTCCAGACGTCCTCTGTAAACGCTGCTGCCTTCCTGACTGAACGGAGGCAGAAGATGCAGACCGCCCTTCTTTCTCGCCAGATCCCATTCTCTGCCGGAACCCAGATGATCAAGCAGAGAACCATAGTTGGACTTTGTAATGACACCTACTTCATAAATTCCGGAATTCACCATGCTGGAAAGCGGAAAATCAATCAGACGATATCTGCCGCCAAACATGATGGAACCCATGGTTCTGTGCTTTGTCAGATCAATTACGGTAGAATCATGCAAGCTTGCAAAAATCAAACCAAGTACATTATAATTTACGCCCATTGCGATGCCTCCTTATACATTTTCAGAAATAATTTGCTTCGGAAGAACGGCAGCATTTTCAGAAACCGTCACATTATGTCCGACGACTGCAATACCCCAGTCATCTCTGTTTTCAATGCATTCAGGGCTGCATCCGATTTTTGCACCGGATTCCACAACGCAATTCTCACCGACAATTGCGTATTCCACAACAGCTCCGGACTTGACTACCGTACCGGGCATCAGAATACTGTAATTTACCACAGCACCTTCTTCAATGGTAACACCGGAGAATACCACGGAGAAATCCACCTGTCCGTTGATGCTGCTGCCTTCAGTGATCATGGAATTTTCGATATGTGCACTATCTCCGATATACTGCGGAGGCATATTATTGTGGCGTGCATAAATCTTCCACTTCGGATCGTACAGATCCAGCGGTACACTGGGACTGAGCAGATCCATATTGGCTTCCCAAAGGCTGTCCAGTGTGCCGACATCCTTCCAGTAGCCCTCAAATGTGTAGGCAAACAAACGCTCATTATTTGCAAGCATTGCCGGAATAATATCCTTACCGAAATCCTTGGAGCCGGTATTTGCATTTTCGTTTTCAATCAGATAGTGCTTGAGCTTGCTCCATGTGAACACATAGATACCCATGGAGATCAAAGGCGATTTCGGATTCTTGGGCTTTTCCTCAAATTCCACAACTCTGCCTTCTGCGTCGCAGGTCATAACTCCGAATCGAGAAGCTTCTTCCAACGGCACTTCAATTACCGCAATGGTACCATCCGCATTATTCTTCTCATGGCATTCCACAAGCTTGGAATAATCCATCTTATAAATATGGTCGCCGCCGAGTACAATCACGTACTCCGGATCATAACGTTCAATGAAACGCATATTCTGATAAATCGCATTGGCTGTACCCTGGAACCAGTCCGCACCCTCCTTTGTTTCAAACGGAGAAAGCACGTGCACGCCGCCGTACATTTTATCCAGATCCCACGGCTCACCATTGCCGATATAATCGTTCAGAACGAGGGGCTGGTACTGCGTCAGGACACCTACGGTATCAATGCCGGAATTTGTGCAGTTGGACAGTGCAAAATCAATGATACGGTATTTGCCGCCATAGGGTACTGCTGGTTTTGCTACATTCTGCGTCAGTGCGTAAAGTCTGCTGCCCTGTCCGCCGGCCAGTAGCATTGCAATGCATTTCTTTTTTGCGTTCATAATATTCCTCCTAAAATTACAAATTTGCTGTATATCACGATTATTATGATTCTTTTGCTGTTTTTGTGGCTCTCTGGTTCTTTTCCCGTTCTTCCGTAATACTGAACTTGTCCTGCTTGACACGCCGCAGATACAGAACGGATAATGCGGGCAATGTCAGTGAGATACTCTGATCAAACCCATGCATACCATATTCAATGCTTTCATAGGTTTCCTTTGCCAGTCCCTGTCCGCCAAATTCCTCGGCATCCGTACTGAACAGCAATTCATATTCGCCTTCAAAGGGCACACCGATTTTATAATCCTCACGAGTCACAGGAACAAAATTGCATACAGCAATGATTTCACTGCCGTTATCCGCAATTCTGCGGAACGCAATGACGCTCTGCTTGTAGTCGTCATGGGAGATCCAGCTGAAGCCGCTCCATGAATCATCATTATCCCAGAATGCCGGAGTTTCCAGATACAGCTTATTCAGCTCCTTTGCAAATTCCCGTGTCTGGCGGTGTTCATCCTGTTCCAGCAATTCCCAGTCAAGCTGCGACTGATAATTCCATTCATTCTTCTGTGCAAATTCCTGTCCCATAAAGAGCATTTTCTTTCCGGGATGTGCCATCATATAGGCAAGAAAAGCTCGGTAGGAGGAGAACTTATCTCGCTCATAGCCCGGCATTTTGTTAAGCATGGAGCATTTGCCGTATACGATCTCATCATGCGAGATCGGCAGGATATAGTTCTCTGAGAAACAGTAAAAGAATGAGAATGTGAGCTTATCATGATTGAATGCACGATAAATCGGATCCAGAGACATATACTGGAGCATATCATTCATCCAGCCCATATTCCACTTGAAATTAAAGCCAAGACCGCCGATGTCAGTCGGTTTTGTTACCAGAGGCCATGCGGTAGATTCCTCTGCAATCATCAGTACGTCGGGATGCTTTGCAAATACGGCTTCATTGAGGTGACGGAAAAACTCCACAGCCTCCAGATTTTCATTACCGCCGTTGATATTGGCACTCCACTCGCCGTCACGTCGGTCATAGTCAAGATACAGCATGGAAGCAACTGCATCCACACGCAGACCATCCAGATGGAATTCATCCAGCCAGTAGCACGCACTGGAAATCAGGAAAGAACATACCTCTCCCTTTCCATAGTCAAATACTCTTGTACCCCACGATTTGTGCTCCATCTTCTTCGGATCGGTATATTCATAGCAATAGCTGCCATCAAATTCGCACAGACCGGAAGCATCCTTCGGAAAATGGGCAGGAACCCAGTCCAGAATGACACCGATGCCTGCCTGATGGAACAGATCCACCATCTCTCTGAACTGATCGGGTGTTCCGTAACGTGAGGTCGGTGCATAATATCCCGTTACCTGATAGCCCCATGAGCCATCATACGGAAATTCCGTCAGCGGCATGAACTCAATGTGCGTATAGGACATCTCCTGCATATACGGGATCATCTGCTTTGCAAAGCTGACATAATCAAGACGCTCTCCATCGGGAGTGTGCTTCCACGAATCCAGATGCACCTCGTACACATTCATAGGTCGCTTGTATACAACCTGTTTTTTCTTTGTTTCAAGCCACTTTTCATCATGCCACGTATAACTGCTCTCATAAATCTTGGATGCAGTGGAAGGGCGTGTTTCAAAGTGTGCGGCATAGGGATCCGATTTCATCAGGATCTGTCCGCCCTGCGTTTCAATGCTGTATTTGTAGTTATCAAACTGCTGAAGACCGTCAATCACAGCCTCCCAGATACCATCAGCAATGGAATACATGGGGTGATTTTCACGCTGCCATTGGTTAAAATCGCCCACAACAGATATACTCTTGGCTCTCGGTGCCCAGACACGAAAACGATGCCTGCTCACACCATCTTCCGTGATGCGATGCACGCCGAAAAACTTATACGCTTCAGTATTTTTCCCCTGAAAAAATAAATAGAGTGGGAAATCATTAGGATTGGTTGTAGAATTCATATTCATGGTTTCGCCCCCTTATACATCTATTGTATCAGAAATCCCATTTGGTTGCAAGACTTTTCAATTTATGTGTTGGAAATTCATAGAGTATGATAATAATTCACTGCATCTTTTGTGCAATACGACGAAATATTTGTTTGAAATTCCTAATTCCAAACAGTGTTTCCAATTCTGTGACGAAGTGGGCTGAAATCATGTGTATTTTTTCTCTACACAGCGATACGCTGCGTGGAAGCATTCCGTTTTTTATCCGCTGTACACAGTATTTTTGCGGCAATCACTGTAATATCATCTTCGGCTTTTCCGACATGGAATATACCTGATTTTTCGCAAATTTGTGCAACAATTTCTTTCAGGGGCATATTACGGAGCAGCAGCTCTTTCACAAAGGGAAATTCCGCTTCATGAATGCCATCGGACAGCATGATGATTTTGTCCTCAGCAAATGCGGAAATGGTCTTACGGAACGGTTCTGCCTGCGGTACGATACCGATTGGAAAGCTCGGTGCTGCTATTTTCATCACCTGACCATGATGCAGAAACAGCGTGGAGGATGCACCGGATTTATACAGCTGCAGTTCCCCATTATCCGCATTGAGCCGCAGTACATCCATTGTCGCAAAATCCTCATGATTGGTTTCGGACAGGAGCATGGTGTTGACAAGCCGGATGGCGGTTTCAGGAGGCATTCCGCTGCTGACAAGACGCACAAACGCTCGCACTGCAATTTTTGAAACAAGGGATGCGGACGAACCACTTCCCATACCGTCCGAGAGAATCAGATATTGATTTCCTTGTGCATCCGTAAATGCATCGGCAGTATCACCGCAACGTACATACCCCGGTGCGTGTATACTGCGAACGGCATATTCCAGGCTGTATGCAGCTTTCTGATAGAAGCAGTACCGCATACCGCCCGCATTTTCCTGCGGAGGAATGCTGCACATTTCCGCATTCAGCAGTTCACCAAGCAAAATCTGTACGGTTCCCTCCGCAGGCAATGCAGCTGCTGTATATATTTCCGCTGCATATCTGCCGCTTTTCAGACGATGCACAAAACAGCTGCGATACTCACATTTGCACTGCCGAAGAATCTCCCGAAGTCCGTTGGTTTCCTGCTCACAGGGACGGATCTCACGCTGTCTTGCAGACTCTGCTGCCATTTCCTCCATTAAATGAAAATATTCCAGCATGACGCTGCGGTTATGTGACAGATGTACACAGTGGCTGTGCTCCAGTGCAGCACGGTGGCCGCATTCACGGAAGCATTCGGTCATCCTTCCTCTGCGGATGCACCCTGCCATTGCCTCAGGTCCCGGATTTGCGGACGGATTATGCAGCAGATAACGGAATGCTTCCTCTGTCTTTGCCTTCCGCTGCTGCCAGCAGAAATCCATATTTTTACAGTCCGCACACAACTGTTCCTTTACAAGCTGTACAGTATCCAATGATTTATCTGCCCGCAGATGCTGCATCACAGCCGAAGCTTCCTCACGCAGTCCACCGATGGAATGGGATAGAAACTGTTCACGCTGCACAATGCACTGCCCGTTAACAGGAAATTCACCTTGATATGTAAAAACCCGATACAACGGTGCATTGCTGCAAAGTGCGTACAGGCAGCATGAAAGCAGAAGTTCCACAATCACCTTGGCAAGCTCCATACTACTGTCAAGCACAGCACTGCTAAATGCCTGCATCAGAAAGAATACGGGGATGTACAAAGCATTCGGGAGCTTGTAGAGAAATCCCGCAAGCATTGCCGTAACCGGAAGAAAGAGCAGCGGCATACCAAGTTTTACGCTGCAAAGTACGGCTCCACAGGCGGTCAGTGCACCAAGCAAAGTTCCGCCGCTGTGCCGAAACTGTCTGGCTGCCAGCAGAGTAATGAGAATTCCGCACACACGGCCTGCATTGCAAAAGTACAGATCCAGTCCGCATAGTGCGGCAATTCCCAAAAGATAGGCAATGGCAAAGGTAAAGCTTTTTCCGGTATCCAAAGTGATTTTTCCGCATTTGCGAAATACCGTCCATGCATCCGCCAGAAAAAAAGCTGCTGTACCAATGAGCAGGGAGAGCATGATGTAAAGCGGCATTCTACCGCCTTCGACATCAACGGCAAGATCACTGACAATCCCCGCAATACTGCAGGAAACAACTGTCAGTATTGCAAGCACATGGGGGCGTCGTGCCTCGTAAAACAGAATTCTCATGCACGATACACTAATCAGGCAAGCCAGCAGAAATCGCATTTCCGATGGTGCACCTTGCGTTATGTAAGCAAGCAGACTCCCGAGCAGGATACAAAATGCATACAACGGCGAACAGATCCCCGCAACTGCCGACGCCAGCGGTGATGCAGTGCCGCATATCGTTCCGACTGACAGCAGGTATCCTCCCCCCACTGCAGCAAGGCATCCGAGCGGCAGACGAACCGCCTCATATGCCAATATTTTTCTGATGTTCCGCATTTGAAACTCCTCCTTGTTTTCCGGTTATATTCCGTGTTTTTCTTAATTATACCAGATTGACGGGAGAAGTTTTGTCGGATTGTATTGCAGTATTTGTGCAGTTTCGGACATCTGTACGTTATTTCCTGCGATTTTGGGTGAGATCGGGAATTTCCTGAAAATAACAGATCAAGTTACATTCGATTTTCCCAAATATACATCAGTTCTCTGTTCTCGATGATTTCGGGGCAGTCATCCAAGGGATGATCTCTCATCTGCTCGAACCTCTTAACGTAGAGGGGAATAACTTTCTCCACTTCAATCTGCATTGGCTTATAGATATGAGCCTTGTGATTGAGCAGCACATTGAATGTGATTTTTTTCATAGGCATTTCCTTTCTCTTTTATATCGTGAATCATTCCGACGATATTGCCGCAGTACTCGCAAATATAGAATCTGTTTTCGTTCATGGATTTTCCTCCTGTGGATTGATAGCATTATTTTTTTCCGATTTTTTGAAATCATACACGATCACCTACACCGATTTCTGGAAGCTTTCATCTCCCCACAAGCCATCTTCTCCCCTGCATTCCCTGACGGCTGTGTAGTGAAGTCATCGGGATTCCCATGAATGATCACAGTTTTCCCGATCACCTCTGACAACGAAAAACGATCCGTCAGGAATACTGAAAACGCATACCCGTGATTCCCAAACAGCGGCGAAAGATGGAGATTTGATGAGCTAAACAAGAACCTCGAATGTTAAAACAGCAGCAATGCTGTTTCCTGTATCTTCGAATCAGTCGAATTCATGTTGACAATCTGTAGAAGATATGGTAGAATTAAAACAATACAAGTGAAGTAAACAGCAGGCGTGTAATTGACGATAAGGAAACAATATAAAAAATGAGCAGAAAACTGTTTTGTGAAATTTCCCCTTTGACTTACAAGATTTCAGTACAAAAGTGCATTCTTGTACGAAAAATAAAAAATCTGATGGAAAACCACTCTTTTGCAAAGACTCGTTCAGAGGAACCGCTTCCATACTGCATATATAAGCATAATTCATTGATTCGACGCAGACTTGGTCATGTCGATATGCAGCTTCAGGAGAACAAAGCAGTCAATCTCAGTATTGCGGCACCGAAAATTAACCAAATCCTGATTCAACCGGGTGAGACTTTTTCGTTTTGGCATCTTGTGGGAAGCATCACCCCAAACAAGGGCTATCAGGAGGGGCTGACAATTTCGGCAAACAAAACTTCTTCCGGCATCGGCGGCGGAATGTGCCAGATGACAAACTTGATTCACTGGATGATCCTGCATTCTGATCTGGATATTGTGGAGCATCATCATCACGACCGTTTTGATTTATTTCCGGATTTTAAACGTGTGATTCCGTTTGGTACCGGCACGTCGATCATGTATAATTATCTGGATTACCGCTTCAAAAACAACACAGATCGTACTTATCAACTCATTGTCTATACGACAGATGAGTATCTCTGCGGTGAGCTGCATGCTGATCAGCGGCAGCGGTATAAGTATCATATTGTGGCAGAAAACGAGTTTTTTTCAAGAGAGCATGGAAAAGTATATCGAAACGGTGAGGTTTATCGCATCAAAATTGATTGCAAAACAGGTAATCGGTTTGCAAAGGAACTGATCCGGCGCAACCATGCGGAGCTATTCTACGATACGAGTGGCTTGGAAATCATAGACATGGATGCAGCAGATTATAATAAAGGGGAATCGCCCGAATCCATTCACACGCATATGGATGTGCAGTAATCCAATATCAATCAAGCAGACAAATCAAAGCTCACCGTTTGGGGAGCTTCATAGCTTGTCCAGAAAGCCTCGCCAGAATTCCGGCGAGGCTTTGTTGTTATATTGGGTTTCAGATATATGCTTAGATGAGTTTTGCAATCTTTCGGATTCTCTCAATCTGAATTCTTGTACCCTTGGGATACATCTTTTTGATACGTTCTACTTCTTTCCGACTTGGAAACTGACTCATAAAATTCCTCCTTTACATCGACATATCGAAGCTTTCTTCTTCCTCGATATCGGCGGTTCAGTCAATCGGCAGGTAAGGACTCCCACAAGCTCTCCGTTTCTGACCTCTACTGACGGGAATGCGGATACAATTTTTTCATTGACAGATGAGTTTGCATCATAATATACCATGCTTCAGATGCCATAGCATTCACTCCATCATGAAATCTTGAATTCATTATCCCACAGGACAAGGAAAAAGTCCATATATCGGAGCAAAGCCGATCCATTCCAGTGTATCCGCATTACGAAGCAATCCGAAGTTGTTCATATGCCTGTCCTCGTTAGCAATGAGATAGTCAAGCACAAGCATTCTGTCAAATGCAGCCGTCACATCGGGAACACCTGAAGTGAGTCTGGGATGATACCCTTTAAAACAGTTTTGCACTATTCCTATCACTTATTTTTTCGACATCTGCAAATATTTAGTCATCTTCATATTGTCTATTCCAGCAGTTCTTATGCTTCGAGCAATTCCTTTGCCCGAATGCGAATCTGCTATTCAATCAGTTTCAGACGTTTCGCATCCATATTGTATCTTGCGTAACGCTTGCATCGGAAGTCCAACAGTCTGTAAAAGTATCATGAAAAGAAGCTTCCGAGTAATCGGAAGCTTCTTTGTTTTGCACAGTGTGCATAAATCGTTGCGTATCTTACTGCATTTCCAATGTAACAACATCGGTCTTGACCTTGACACCGTACTGATCCGTAATTTCACAGTACACCTTACGACCATTTTTGGCTGCTGTCATCTTTGCTGAATACACATTTGTCTGAATGCTTGACAGTTTGAATGTTTCGCTGTCTGCATTGCAGTAATACCACTGATAAATAAGACCATCACCGGTTGCATTCAGCTGCGTTTTTACGGTTGCCCCTTCGGCAGCGGATGCGTTTTTCGGCTGTTCTATGATAGTTATGGGATTACCCATGTACATCGTAATAACATCGGTTTGTACAGTGTTACCGTACTTGTCTGTGATTTCACAGTATATCTGTCTGCCATCACGAGCTGAACTCATAGCAACTTCGTAAGTATTTGATGTAAATGCAGTTGTTTCGTAGAATTTCGTTTGAGACTTATTTTTGTAATACCACTTGTAGGTCAGACCATCACCCGTTACATTGAGTGTTACACTCGCATTTTCTCCATTCGGTGCAACAATATTTTGCGGCTGTTCTACGAGCTGTACAGGATGCTGCATTGACAATGTTACGGTATTTGTTCTGACGCTGTTGCCGTATTCGTCGGTAATCACACAGTACACCTCTCTGCCGTCACGGATTTCATTCATTCTTATGGAGTAGATTTTGCCCGAGAATGTACTTGTGTACATAAATTTAGTTTCACCGGCATTCTTGAAATACCACTTGTAAGTCAGAGCATCACCCGTTACGTTGAGTATGATTTTGGCTTGTTCGCCATCCTTTACACAAATACTTTTCGGCTGTTCCACGAGCTTTACAGAATGCTGCATTGACAATGTTACGGCATATGTTCTGACACTGTTGCCGTATTTGTCAGTGATTACACAGTAAACCTTTCTGCCGTCACGGACTTCGTTCATTTTTATAGAATACATATTGCCTGTGAATGTGCTTGTGTAGCTATAGTCAGCATCGCCTGCATTCATGAAATACCACTTGTAAGTCAGACCATCACCCGTTACGTTGAGTATGATTTTGGCTTGTTCGCCATCCTTTACACAAATATTCTGCGGCTGTTCTACGATCTTTAAAGGATGCTGCATTGACAATGTTACGGTATTTGTTCTGACGCTGTTGCCGTATTTATCAGTGATTACACAGTAAACCTTTCTGCCATCACGAGCTGCATTCATAGTAACTTCGTAAGTATTTGATGTAAATGCAGTTGTTTCGTAGAATCTTGTCTGAGACTTATTCTTATAATACCACTTGTAGGTCAGACCATCACCCGTTACGTTGAGTATGATTATGGCTTGTTCGCCATCCTTTACACAAATATTCTGCGGCTGTTCTACGATCTTTAAAGGATGCTGCATTGACAATGTTACGATATTTGTTCTGACGCTGTTACCGTACCTGTCGATAACATCGCAATAGATTCTGCGTCCGTTTTTCGCATCTGTCATTGTTGCGGAATACTGATTGGTCGTTACGCCTGACAGCTTATATACTGTACTGTCTGCATCACAGTAGTACCACTTGTAGATCAAATCATCACCCGTTGCTTCAACTGTAATTGCAACAGGAGTTCCATTTTCTGCAACAGTGTTCTTCGGCTGCTTTGTAATCGTAATCGGCTTGATCATGGTCAGCGTGTAAACATTCGATATAATGCGGTTGCCATGCTTGTCAATGGTGACGCAGTAAACCTGTCTGCCGTCAACCTTTTCATCCATAGTAACTGAATAGGAATCCGTTGTGAATACCTCTGCATGAGAAAATCCATCCGCTCCCTTATCCTTGTAATACCACTTGTACTTCAGATTATCGCCGATCGTATTCAGTTTGATTTCAGCATTCTTACCCTTTTCTGTCAGAAGTTCATACGGATTGTCTTTAGGATTGCCCATCACCAATTTCGCAATCTCTGTCCGTACACAGTTACCATACTTGTCGGTAATCACACAGTATACCTTTCTGCCATCACAATTCGAATCCATCTTGACAGAATAAACGCTGGACTTGCATACACTTGTATCGGAGAAATCCAACTCGCCCTTATTCATGACATACCACTCATAAGTCAGGTCATCGCCGACTGCATCAAATGTGACGTTGGCAGTTCTTCCATTCAGAGCATACACATCCTGCGGCTGGCTGATAATTTCAGCACATCTTTTGATTTGTATTGTCACGGTATCTGTCTGTACGCTGTTTCCATACTTGTCAGAAACCACACAGTAAATCTGTCTGCCATCACGTCTATCCGACATCTCAACTGCATAGGTATTGGTTTGGAAACTGGATGTATGTGCAAATTCGATTCCGCCCCTATTCATATAGTACCAATCGTAAGTCAAGCCATCACCGATTGCCTCCACGGAAATGATTGCCTTTGCACCTTCGTATACTGCAGCGTTTACTGTTTGTGCTACGAGTTTCAAAGGTGTTCTCATGTACAGCGTTGCGACTTCAGTCTGTACACTGTCACCGTATTTATCAGTAACGACGCAATAAACCTGTCTACCGTCGCAGGCTTCGTTCATTGTCACTGTATAGGTGTTGGTGTTGGAACCGCTTGCAGCTTCATATTGATAAGTTCCCTTGTCCTTGTAATACCACTGGTAAGTCAGCTCTTCGCCTGTTGCATTACAAACAACCTTCGCCTCTGTTCCGTTCTTTACATAAACGGATTTGGGCTGTTGTGTAATTGTCGGGAGATCAATGCCAACCCAAGTGATGGTTCCACCATAATTCTGCAGCTTGTCTGCAGTCCACGTGCTGTCATTTTTGGGATAATATACGGTAGTAGTTACGCCATTAAACGCTGCATCTGAAAATTCGGGTGCATTGCCTCTGAACAGGATTCTTTCAACACTATTGCAGTACTGGAATGCATTATCATGTACTACCGTAATCGTATCGGGAAGGTTGATTTCCGTTACGTTTGGTAAACCGCGGAATGCACGTTGGGGAATTCTTACTCCGCCTGTAATGGTAATTTTTCTGAATTCATCCGGAACACCATTATAAAACAACATTCCGGCCACCGAAGTATATTCACTATTTGCAACGCTCTCCGCTGAACTTCCTGCAAACGGCAATGTTACTTCTTTAAGATTTGTACTCTGGAATATTCCCGTTCCCATAGTAACCTTTTCAGAAGTAATAACTGCCTTCGTAAGAGAATCACATGACTGGAATGCGTATTTTCCTAAAGTTTCCAGACCTTCCGGCAATACGACCTCAGTAATTAATGTACAACCACCAAATGCCCACTCTCCGATTGTTTTCACCTTATCGGGAATTATAACCTCCGGCAGTTTTGAACAATTGTGGAAAGCAGAATTCCCTATATATGTTACTTCATCAGGAATATTTATACTTTCGAGATTTGTACATCCATCGAATGCATAATCTTGTATCTCTGTAATCGTATCGGGAAGGTTGATTTCCGTTACGTTTGGTAAACCGCGGAATGCACGTTGGGGAATTCTTACTCCGCCTGTAATGGTAATTTTTCTAAATTCATCCGGAACACCATTATAAAACAACATTCCGGCCACCGAAGTATATTCATTATTTGCAACGCTCTCCGCTGAACTTCCTGCAAATGGCAATGTTACTTCTTTAAGATTTGTACTCTGGAATATTCCCTCTCCCATAGTAACCTTTTCAGAAGTAATAACTGCCTTCGTAAGAGAATCACATGACTGGAATGCGTATCTGTATATATTCTCTAAGCTTTCCGGCAAAACGACTTCAGTAATAGCCGTACAATCAGAAAATGCCCACTCTCCAATTGTCTTCACCTTATTCGGAAGCACTAATTTTCCGATTTCGGTCGATGTTCCACGGACTTGGAATTCTTTCAGATTCGGACAACTTCCAAAAGTATATCTTCCTATGTACTCTAAATCACTTGAAATGGTGATTTTTTCAAGTTTTTCACAGTCATAGAACGCCCTGGCATGAATCTTTTTGATTGTGTCCGGCATTTCTACGGATACCAGATTCGGACAACCATTGAGCATATATCCACTAATGCTGGTGACTTTATCTACACTATTATTTTCAATCACTACTCTTTTGATTTTGTCCCTATTTCCAATTTGACCATTCTTTACTTTATCATCCGCAGTTTCATTTACATACATATCCCCATCGCCCCAAATACGCAATAACCCGTCCCTATGGAGGCTGTAGAATACGTGTTCACCCAATCGACCGCTTTCAATGCAAGCCATGTTGCCCTGTTCTTCATTTGTGGTTGCTGTGGTTACTTCTGAAGTGGTTGTGGTTGTTTCTTTGGTTGTAGCTTTTGTTGTTTCGGTATTGTTGGACACATCGTCACCAACAACTGCATAGACATATTTACTGCCGGGTCCCACATGGAAATTGCCGCTCTCTATAGTCTTGTTATCGTCATAAACCCAATAATTGAACTTTCCTTGTTTACAGTAAAAAATTGCAGTTCCACAAGTATCTACGGGCAACGTAGCAGTTGCTCCATCCGAGCCTTTGACTTCGACGGTTCCTCCCATCGGATTCCCATCGGGATCCTGCACTTGAATGGTTGTTTTATAGGAATAATGCGGACATTCTCCAAAGCCAAATTCAAATTCATTACCGCAAAAATAATAATCTCCCCATTTCCATTTCATTGTAAGAGGATTAGCAGAGAGTTCTGCACCAAGAAATTCCAATCCCACTTCCAGTCCGAATATCGTTCCGACTTCACCTTTCAAACATACTGTGCAGGCATGGACTTTCGCTGCACCGGAATCATAAATAACAACGGAGTCCGTTTCCATATCCGGATGCCCTATCTCTATATTTGTCTCACCGGTTGCATAGGAACCGAATTTTCCGGTTACATAAACGCTAAAGAATCTCTTGTTTACTACATTCGCCCGCAAAGTCAATGCCAAGCCTGCTTGCACTTCACCCTTCAGGGTAATCTTAGGATCGATAGTCGGTCCACAGAAAATGGTAGACAATTTATCTTTCGTTTCCGAATCATAAACAAATCCAATGACGCCGGTCACGTTAAAAGTAAAGCTTAATTCACCTTCAATTTCCACAAACACCGAAGGTACGAATGAAAAGCTGAGTCCTGCAATCGGTGTTGGGATAGGAATTTCCAGAAAATCAATTTTTCCCCATCCTTCTTTAGCATCGCGTTTAAACAGCTTATTGATGTAATCCTTTGCAACATCGCTATCCGTACTAAATTCTACCCCTACAGTTGCTGTAACAACCAACTGCATACAGGAATAAGTGTAATCCCAGTCTTTGTAGAATTCAAAAGTATCCTCCATTTGCAAACCGATCTTAAACATTTCTTTTATGATCAGTTCCATTTCCAAACTTGTCAAATCGCCTGATTTTTTATAGCTGGCAGAAAGGCTGGTATCACCAAGATCAAGATCAATGCCGCCGGATATCTCTGCATTGGCAGCGGGTACGCCTTCGTATAACTGATAATTGCCGATTCCGGGCGCAGAAATCTCCTGTGCTTCAGAGGTCTGAACCGCTGCTTCACTTATGGGATCCACAGATTCAGCAGGGGCAACATCTGTTTCCGTTGCTGCGGATTCGGATGATGCTGCGGGCACAATACCTGTGCTTTCTTCTGTCGGCGCTGCGGTCGAATCTGCTGTGGAAGACGTATCTGTCTGTGAAGGAGAAACCTCCGTGCTTTCCGCAGCAGCGGTTGTTTCGGATGCGGTGCATTCCGTTGCAATTCCGGAAGCAGTGAGCTCCTGCGGAGAATTGCCGAACGACACATTTTCGGGCGTCCCCTCCCAATCGAACTTTTCTCCTTCAATTTCAATTTTCACAAACGAAAACAGATCATCAATGCTTTCACTGCTACCATAGATTATCGCCTGATTCTCTGCAATTTCAATGCTATCTACAATCACTGCAATGAAATTGGCTTCATCGGGCTGTGAAAAGAACTGGTCGCCCTTTTTCAGCTCTGTAATTGACTTATCCGGATTTTCAAATACAAACACATTGTTGTCATAATCCGCTGAAACCAGCAAATTCGATGTAGCGGTAGAAGCTGCAACTTTTGTATTTTCTGCCAGAACTACAAAGTTTGTGTTTTCCTTCTCATCGAGATTTACAACGTATTCCTGTTCAAAGTCTTCTATTTTCGTTGCTTTGATTTCCTGAATCTCACGGGTATACTCTTTATATACGAAGGGTGCACACAGAGATTCATTCATCGGGCCGACGATGCTCGCTTCAATCTGGAAATATTCAGGCAGGCTGTTTACATCAAGCTCTGACTTAAAGATGGTTTCCTTCCCTCTTTGCAGTTTCGTTTCTAATTTTACAAATTCCTTTCCGTCCTCGTCATTGATGAATCGGATTCTGAGCGTACACTCGGCAGCCTGTGTTGTTTTGACTGCAACAACACCGGTGGCAACATCAAAATTCATCGCAACAATGGTGAATTCGTCCTTTGCAATGGCATTGTTAAACATCTTCTGTTGCTCTGATTCCTGCTTTTGGGTAACCTGGGTTATGTAACTCCCCAATGAATTGGTAGCTTCCATTTTAATGTTTTCAGCAGAATTTACCACCAATTCCTTTTCCTTGGTTTCCTGTACTTGTCTTTTCCATAATCCTTCATATGAAATTGACGTGGAGCACATCAGCGCAGCAAGAACGGCAGCTGTGACTTTTTTGAAATACATAATATCCTCCTTTTTGATATTTTATCGTTTTATCACGATAAACAAACAATAATATTATACATCGTTTTTAGCTATTTGTCAACGATTTTTCGGGAAAATCATTGCAGATCCGAAGGGCATTCGGCACTGAAAAAAGGATAACCGACATAATCCGTGCCGAAATGGTGTCCGACTACCGTGAGTTCAGCGGGTCAGAGGTGTGACCTTCTTCTCCATGAGCGATATTCACGAGACTTTCTCCGTTCAAGTAACTTTGGAATATTGTAATTACTGCAAGCACTTCCTTCGGATTTGTTGTAATCCTGCCGTCCTGCATCATATATCCGAATGGGATTTTGCGGTTCTTAGCCATTCTTTTTACCAGCCTCCTTTCATCTTGTGTCGGCATACCACTCAAGCTCAAACAGTATACTCGGATCATCTGACCAACTCCTTTCTTGTTTTGGGTATAAGAAAAGCCGCCTGTGATTGTTAGTCACAAACGGCTATGTAATCATATCCAAAGCCCTCCGCTTCCACCAGAATTCCATCGCTGCCGTTAGCATCGAGGAAGAGGAGGCAGTGTGCCGTGTCATCATCCATATACATGAGGTCGGAGTGTTCAGTGATATACGGATTGTCATTGATAGGACAGTCCCTCATCTTTTCGAATTCCCTGCCGTACAGAGTGATAACCTTCTCTACTTCAATCTGATAGGGAGCATAGCCGGGTGACTTGTGTTCGAGTGTGCTGTTGAATTTCAATTTCTTCATAGGCATTTTCCTTTCTCTTTTATATAATGTGTTCGTGTGTCGGCTCATTTTCTCTGAAAATGAAAAATGCCGACCTTATTCGCTTCTCACAGAAGTTTGTGAGAAACCAATAAAATCGGCATTGAAAGTTTGTATACTATTTTTTCGGCATTCACTCATCGAATCCCTTGCAGTGGGATCGGAATTCTCTCAAAAAGTGCTGAAATCCTCAATAGCGTAAGTTCGAATCCTGTTCCATAGCGTTTTTTCTCGAAAAACATCCACGGTTTCACCCTGACAAATTTTGACGTTTAGGTAGCAAAAAAGCCCGAATAATCGGGCTTTTCACGCTGGTGATCTAAATTGGTTCACCTAAATGGGGTGGATAGTCGGATTCGAACCGACGGTCTTCAGTGCCACAAACTGACGCGTTAACCAGCTACGCTATACCCACCATCTGGCGCGCCTTATTGGACTCGAACCAATGACTTACTGCTTAGAAGGCAGTTACTCTATCCAGCTGAGTTAAAGGCGCAACTGTGAAAAGTGATCTGGAGCGGACGACGGGAATCGAACCCGCATTCTCAGCTTGGGAAGCTGATGCTCTACCACTAAACTACGTCCGCATAAAGGATGGAGCGGGTGATGGGAATCGAACCCACGTAACCAGCTTGGAAGGCTGGAATTCTACCATTGAACTACACCCGCATGCGAAACGTGTTTGCTCTTCACAACGTATTTAATTATACCACAAACAGGAATGTTTGTCAAGTGTTTTTTTGATTTTTTACATTGATAAATCACACAAAGAAACTACTGATGTACCCCTTGACTTTCAGCAAGAAGTACATCAGTTTTGTTCCTTGGTACTTTACGAACTATGAAAAGTTCACCCGAATCTTTTCATCCGCTGTCACAGAAATGCTCTTGAACGTCAAGCCCTGATCGATCATTGCCGATGCAATGGCATCCTCCACGTGCTCACGGATGATCCGGCGGATATCTCGTGCACCATAACGTTTACCATACGCCTCTGCAGCAATTGCCTTCATGGCCGCTTCATCATAGGTAAACTCAATTTCTCTCTCTGCAAGCGGTTCACGCATTTCTTCCAGCATCAGGCCAGCAATCTTTGCAAAATCCGCTTCGTTAAGCTGACGGAATACAATGATTTCATCAATACGGCTGATGAATTCAGGTCGCAGGAAATCACGCAGTGCCTTCATTGCACGATCCTTGGAAATTTCCTCAGCTGTACGATTAAAGCCCACACCGGTACTTTTATCCGTGGATCCTGCATTAGAGGTCATGCAGATCACGGTATGAGCAAAGCTCACTGTTCTTCCCTGTGCATCCTCAATCTGACCTTCGTCAAGAATCTGCATGAGAATATTCATAACATCGGGGTGTGCTTTCTCGATTTCATCAAACAAAATGACAGAATAGGGGTTGCGGCGAACCTTTTCCGTAAGCTGACCAGCTTCATCATAGCCAACATATCCGGGCGGTGAACCGATCATTCTGGAAACAGAATGTTTCTCCATAAATTCCGTCATATCAAGGCGAATCAGCGGATCAGCCGCATCAAACATCTCCGATGCCAGAACCTTGACAAGTTCGGTTTTGCCGACACCCGTAGGTCCAACAAAGATGAAGGATGCCGGACGAATTCGTTTACTCAGCTGTATTCTGGTACGCTTGACAGCATTGGCAAGAGCATCTATTGCCTCATCCTGCCCGATCACACGTTTTTTCAGGCGATCAGCCAGATTCTTCATTCTGGAAAGCTCGGTTTCTTCAATTTTATTTGCTGGAATACCCGTCCAGAGTTCCACGATTGCTGCAAGATCGGATTCCTCAACACGGATCTGATCCACTTTCTCCTTCAGTTCATCTATCTGCTTGCCCAGCCGAAGCCAAGTCGACTTCACTTCAGCAAGCTTCTCATAATCGGGTTCTTCCATCCCCTCGATTTCTTCCTGCTCTTTCATTATGGCATCGTATTGCTTTGTCAGCTCATCCAGTTCATGCAGTTCGGGGGCACGGATACTGCGGTAGGCACAGCTTTCATCCAGAAGGTCAATTGCCTTATCGGGCAGAAAACGCTCCGTAATATATCGTTCAGACAGCACCGCACAAAGACGCAGCAGATAGTCATTGATCTTAACACGATGGAATTTCTCATAATATTCACGAATACCCAGAAGCACCTCTGCGGTTTCTTCCACGGTCGGCTCTTTTACGGTAACGGGCTGGAAACGGCGTTCCAGTGCACTGTCCTTTTCGATATATTTGCGGTACTCCTTGAATGTTGTGGCACCGATCACCTGTACCTCGCCACGGGAAAGGGCGGGTTTGAGAATATTTGCGGCATTCATGGACCCCTCGGAATCCCCTGCACCGACAAGATTATGCACCTCATCAATGAACAGCATGATATTTCCATCCTTCACGACTTCCGCAATAAGACTCTTAACACGACTTTCAAACTGGCCACGGAACTGTGTTCCTGCAACCAGTGCAGTCAAGTCAAGCAGGAAAATTTTCTTATCCTTCAGATGGAACGGCACCTTCCCTGCAGCGATACGCTGGGCAATTCCCTCGGCGATGGCGGTTTTGCCGACACCGGGTTCACCGATAAGACAGGGATTGTTTTTGGTTCTTCTTGACAAAATCTGAATCACTCGGGAAATCTCACGATCTCTGCCGATGATACGGTCAAGTTTCCCTTCCTCTGCACGCTTACTGAGGTTCGTACAGTAGGTATTCAGGAATTTATTTTCCTTATTCTCGTTCTTCTGCTTTTTGGCAGCTTTATCCTGGGCTTTGCGATCCTTGCCGGGTCGTTCACCTGACTGCTCCATCTGCTGCGGAGGGGGCATTTGCGTACTGAACAGATTTCTGAAAAAATTGGGCATTGCACCAATATTTCCCATATTCTCCTCTCCATCCTCAGTTTCATGCATGAAATCCATCATCTGATCTGCAAATTCTTCCAGTCCCTCATCATCAATCCCCATGGAATTGATGTATTCGGAAACCTGCGGAATATTCATTTCTTTTGCACAGGTCAGGCAATAACCCTCATTTTGTTTTCCTTTCTCGTCAAGACGGGACACGAAAACAACAGCAGGTCGTTTTTTGCAGCGACTACATAATATCATAAATCCATCATCCTTCCTGATTGTTTCATTTTAGTACAAGTTTCTCTCTGTTTACAAGTACTGATACAGCAGTCGGAATAGTTTCGTTTCCGAAATTGTTTCTTCATTGAACAAAAGCATCATGTTATCAGTTGCAGATACGATGAGTTTGACCGCAACGACAAGTGAAATCAGAACACAGGCTGTTTCAATCAAACCAACGGGCACGGCAAGCACCCGATCAAACCGCCTGATATGCATCAGATGCTCTGTATTGCCGGTCATGCCTGCAATAATACCGACAATGATTAACACAACAACTTCCAGCAGCAGAAACAGTACCATCCGGATCATCAGCTGATAGAACGGTCGGAAATACCCTTCCTCCAGCCATGCTGCAGCTGCGTGATAATCCCCATTCACAGCGGCTGAAAGAAACTGTCCGAAGCCCTCCGTATTCTCGGAAAAATACACCTGCAGCGTCTGCTGCGGATAGGGCGAGATCGTCTTTGACAGCTGTGAATGCAGTACGGAAGCACAAGCCTCCCTATGCACTTCAGATGCACCGTTATTTTGCAGATCCTCTATCAGTTTCTGCGTTTCCATCCGTGCATATTCAGAATCAGGAGCATTCTGACGGACGGACGATGCAAGAGCTTCCCTGAAATCCATGGATTCCAGCTCAGTCTGCACCTCAAGAACCGTATTTTCCTGAAATATCATACGATATGTCGGTTCACAAAGCAGTCCGCTTCCGAAAAATCCAACAACAAATGCCAGTACAAATCCCACAAGCTGAAACACCAGCTTATTAAATCCCTTAGCAACAGCATTGTACAGTAATCCTGCTGCGATCGTTACAATCAGCACATCATAAAACCACCAAAATTGTGTGCCCATAGTTTCCTCCATTATGACCCATTTGCATTTATTCGATTGATTTTGTCATAACCCAGAAGATAGAAGTACTTTCCGTTTTTCATGATTCGCTCATAGGAATCTGCAAGCTCAAGTTTCGATTTCTGTTCACCACTGAATGTATAGGTTTCAATATCCTTTGCACCCAACAAATAAGCTCTCTCATCCTCTATAATAACACATTTTGAAATAGAAGGAATGGAAACCGCCATCGGCTGTGCCGCAATTTTCGAGAACAAAAGCAACTGTGATTGGCGGCGTTCCTCGTTCTTGACCAGAATCGCTGCACGCTCATCAGTAAATGTATAATCCAGCAGTGTGCCTGTGTAATCATACGAATACAGCAATGCACCCGTGCTGCTATAATATGCACATCTGCTGTCACCGATTACCAATGCTCCGCCATCGGAAAGTGCATACACATTCATACATAATGTGGGCAGGGGTGTTGTCACCCACTGCACATCATCCCCATTGAATGTAATGGACTGCAGTGTTGTGATAATATCTCCGTCATCCGCACCGAGCGTTGCAAATACACAGCCGCCGTCAAACAGGCTGACATCCAGCAAACGATCAACACACTCTCGGCTGTAAATCAGCTTTCCGGTCGTATCATATATGCCAAGTTTGCACGCATAGGTATCCGATTCTGTGACAACAGCCGCATAACCATTCTTTCCGATCCTTGCAAACAGGATCGGCTGTTCGAGTGTATTCTCATACACCATTTTTCCGGCGGTGTCTACACGGAATTTCGTTCCGTTACAGGAATACAGAAGGCAGCGGGTCGCACTTGTCTGCATTACTGCGTTGCTGTATGCGTGCTGACGGCTGTCCCTCAGATCACCGTCATCGGTGTAAATGTAGAGGTACATATCGCAGAGAATGAACATATTATTATTCACAAAGCTTGTATAATAATCTACGCCGCCGGATACGGAAAGCGGAAAGTTTCCCTCCGTATCGGCATTCTTGTTCTGCGTGATATTCTGATATTTGGAACCGATTCCCTCCAGTTTCGGGAACCAGACATCACGTTTTACATAGATAAAGATGCAGGCAGCAATTGCAAGCATAAGCAGCAGCAGTTTGAATATGCGTCTGCGGCGTATACGCTGCTTGCGTATTTTTACTACATCCATGGAATTTGCCATCTTGCATCCCCCTTTCTGCATCTCCGTCAGGCTTCCTCCTCACCATAGAACACACGGTTGAGATACAAGCCGTGTGCCATTGCCGTCTTTCCGGCAAGCAGCCGGTTTCCGGATGCCATGATCGTATCCAGCTGTTCCAACGGGATTTTTCCTTCGTTGATATCCAGCAGTGTTCCCACCATAATCCTAACCATATTATACAGAAATCCATTGCCTTTTACAAGCATTTTGACGGTATCTCCATCTTTTTCTACAGTAAAGCTATGAATGGTGCGTATGGTGTTGGCATTTTCTGCACAATTTGTACAAAACGTCCGAAAATCATGTGTTCCGACAAAATGCTGTGCCGCTTCCCTGACGATATCCGTGTGAAACTTGCGGCGATAGTGGTATGCCAGATCCGTGGTGAACGGATTTTTGCATTCGCTGTTATGGATCAGATACAGGTATTCCTTGGAAGAACAGCTGAAACGTGCATGAAAATCAGGATCTGCATCCTCACAGGACAGGATGGAAATATCCTTCGGCAGTTCACCATTCACGCCACGGATAAAACCGATCGTCGGAATCCGGCTGCTGGTCTGCACCGAAAAGCAATACTGCTTTGCATGGACGCCGGCATCCGTTCTCGAGCAGCCGTGTATCGTAACCGGCTCATTGAGCACTTTACTGACACACTGCTGCACAACCGCCTGTATGGTATTTGCATTATTCTGTATCTGAAATCCGTGGTATGCTGTGCCACGATATGCCATCAGCACTTTTAAATTTCTCACGATGCTTCACTCACATTCTTCTTTTTCGACTTTTTAGGCGTGGATTCGGTTTTCACATTCCTGCGTCGTTCCAGAACATACAGTACGACCAGCAGAACAGCTCCGCCGATGGAGATCACAAGTCCCATCACAAAACCCTTCGGGCTGTATTTCATGGTAATGGTATGCTTTCCTTCCGTCAGGTTCACACCGCACATGGCATTGAACATCGGAACAATCTCACTTTTTTTACCATCCACATACACTGTCCAGCCCTCCTCGTAAGGAACGGACATATACAGACAGCCTGCCTGTTTTACATATACATCACCGGTGAAGCCGGTATCGGAAAATTTCGTCAGCTTGAGCATTTCATCGGAAAGTGCTGCATAGCCTTCACGCAGAACATCCTCATTGAGCTGGTAAAAATATACCTTAACGGTTCCCGACTTTGCATCTTCTTTCAGATTGCAGCGAAGCGTAACAAGCTCGCCCTCATCATAATATCCAACAGGCGTGATAAACGGCTGACGGCTGATATTATAACTGTGTTTTTTGTCACCATCATGGTACACCAGCATATTCTCGCCGTTCTTTACCGTCATATACGCATACACCATCCCCTTCTGAAGTGTGGTGTAATTGTATTTGAGGAAGCTGTCACTGGTTGCGTCTTCCTTTCTGGTGTAGGAATAGGAACCGAAGCCATTTCTTGCAACCTCATAGCCCGTATGACCAACGTGTGTCACATCAATGGCGGTAAACAGTTCACCGCCGACTTCCGTCATGCGTCTGAACAGAACATTCTGCTGCTCAAATGGATTGAGTGTAGTATCCATTGTATAGCTTGCCGCCGCAGGATTGGACATAAAGCCCAGAGAAGTCGCAAAATCATTCCGATACAGCGTGCAGTTTCCACTTACGCCGATGCGTGTCATAGTCAGTTCATCTGCATTGTAGCCGTCCTTGGCGATCAGATACTGAATGTCCAGCAGCATATTGGTAAACGGAGAAGTGTTGGCATAATAGTAACGGTTTCCTGCTTCGGATGCGGGCAGTCCGATCAGGCGTGAGAAGGTTGTAACCTTTTCATTTGCCATCGAAGAAAACTGAGAGAATCCGTTGTAATCATAAAGTGACGGATCATTGAGAGTATACCATGCGGAAAGCTCAGTACGATAGAAAAGTTCATCCTCTGTTTTATCCACCTGATCGAGCAGGGTATCAATGTGTTCACCGCTTGAGGGATAGCTGACATGATCGGAGGTTCCGACAGATTTCGCACCATTAACAGCGTGCTGTCCCATCTCAAAGGCAAGCACAGCTGCAAGCAGGATCTGTACGGCACTCTTCGGCATGAAATTGCGGCAAAGCACAATGACCAGATACACACTTGCCAGAATACCACTGGCAATCACGAACTTGTTCGGATCATCTCCCTCGGTGCGTGCACCGTAGGAAAGTGCCAGAAACAGCACACCGGATGCCAGCATTCCGAACCACTGCCAGATGCTCAGATTTTCCTCAAGCAGAACATGATACGCACGATACGCCGCCACAAGAATCACAAATGAAAACAGGAACGAAAAACGATAGGGCAGCATATTCGGAAAATGGAATCCATGCCAGATAAAGTTGAGAATATTCATGTTGCAGCTGACGATCAAAAATGCCATCAGAAGAACACCGGTCACCTTTTCACGGATGCGGATATTCTTTGCGACCAGAAATACACCGAGAAGAAGTACGGGCAGCAAGCCGCAGTAGAGATTCGGAAGTCCATCCTTGGAAGTAACCTCCGTAAATGCCAGCATATTGGAAAGAATTTCACGCCAGCTCTCGTAGAATTTCACTTCCTTGGGGAAAGTGTTTGACACACTATGCGTCAGCTGCAGTGCATGATACGCAGGAAGCAGAATCCATGCAGACAACCCGGCACCAAGCAGCGAACAGCCTGCAACCAGCCCAAAACGCTTGCAGAATGTTCGGAAATCCAGTTTTTCATAAAGACAAAGACAGAAGAACACCAATACTGTGAAAATACAGATAAAGTAGGCAATATAATAGTTGGAAAGCAATGCCAGTGCCAGAGAAATAACATAGGTACGGTATTTCCCCTCACGCACAAGTGCAGTCAGTCCGAGCATGACGAGTGGGAGGAGTGCTACGGTATCAATCCAGATCGTATTCCAGTAATAGCCCATCATGTAGCTGCAAAGTGCGTACATAACGGAGAACATACAAACGGAAATGTCGTTTTTTCCGAAACAGTACCGCAGCATTCTTGCAAAGAACAAGCCTGCAAATGCAAATTTCAGCATCAGAATGACGGTCATCGCTTCACGGAGATACTCCATCGGAACAAACACGGAAAGCAAATTTAACGGACTTGCCGCATAATACGCCATGATTGCAAGGAAATTCGTGCCCATACCGGATGTCCATGTATACAGGAGCGAACCGCCCTCCCGCAGTTTCTCACACAGGATACGGAAGAATGGGTAGTACTGATGCCAAAGGTCAGTTACCAGAATCTGTCTGTTGCCAAATGGGTAAACCTTGACCAGAGCAAAGCCCAGACCAAGCAGTAAAAATGGCAGTATAAAAGAGAGGATTTCCCAGATCGGGAACGATCGCTTTTTTACTGCGGTTTCAGCAGATTCCGATACGACAGTATCTGCTTTGTTCACAGTTTTTTTCGTCTGCGGATTCTTTTGTTTCTTACCCGTACGCTTCTTTTTGTCGGACATACGCCTACTTCCTTTCTACTAAATCAGTATATTAATCAAAACGGATGCAGTAAGGAATAACATACAAACTGCAAATCCAATATAATCCCTTGCCTCGGCTTTGAGCTTCCGCAAACGTGTTCTGCCCTCACCGCCACGATAACAGCGGCATTCCATTGCTGTTGCCAGCTCTTCCGCTCTGCGGAATGCGGAAACAAACAGCGGAATCAATATCGGAACGAGTGCTTTGACACGCTCCGTCAGCTTTCCGTTATCAAGCGTTGCTCCCCTTGCCTTCTGGGCTGACATGATCTTGTCCGTTTCTTCCAGAAGCGTCGGAATAAAACGCAGTGCAATGGACATCATCATCGCCATTTCATGCACAGGGAATTTCACCTTTTTCAGCGGTGACAACAGTGCTTCGATCGCATCCGTCAATAAAATCGGAGACGTTGTATACGTCAGTAATGACGAACCTATGATCAGCAGCACAATTCGAATCATCATGAAGAGGCTGGTTGTGATGCCGCCCTCTGTGATCTTCAGTATTTTCCACTGGAACAGCACATCCCCATCATCAATGAACAGCAGGTTCAGAACGGCGGTAAATGCCAGAATCGGCAGAATGGGTTTGATACTTTTCCAGATCATTTTCATCGGAATATTGGACAAACTCTGTGCCAGAATGACAAACACAGTTCCCAATGCCAGTACCCAGAAGCTGTCACCTGCAAAGAGTATCACGATGAACAGCATGATCTCTACGATTTTGAAACGGGGATCCATCCGATGCAGTGTACTTTCTACCGGAAAGTACTGTCCCAAGGTAATGTCTTTCAGCACGCTGCTGCACCACCTTTCCGCATCAATGCAAGCACTGCGTCCCTTGCCTGCTCCACCGTATAAATATCCTCAGGCAGATCATAGCCTTTCTGCCGCAGAGAGTGTATTACCTGTGTAATCTGAGGAATGCGAAGTCCCATGCTGCAAAGATCCTCCGTCCGTCGGAATACGGCTGCCGTATCATCATAACAAAACAGCTTTGCTTTGTTCATCACAAGGAGCTTCTGTGTATATTCAGCCACATCTTCCATGCTGTGGGAAACCAGCAGAACGGTACTCTGTGTTTTTTTCTGATACTCACAAATCTGCCGCAGGAGTTTATCACGTCCCTTCGGATCAAGTCCTGCACTCGGCTCGTCAAGAATCAGAATTTCCGGACGCATTGCCATAACTCCCGCAATCGCCGCACGCCGTTTCTGTCCTCCGGAAAGTGCAAACGGTGAACGCTTCAGTATTTCCTCACTCAAACCGATCATTTCAGCGGTTTCCATCACACGTTCCTTAATTTCTGCCTTGCTCAGCCCCATGTTTTTGGGACCGAACGCAATATCCCGATATACCGTTTCTTCAAAAAGCTGGTACTCGGGATACTGAAACACCAGACCAACACGGAATCGTACCTCACGCAGTTTCTTCTTATCCGCCCAGATATCCTGTCCATCCAGCAGTACTTTGCCGGAGGTAGGACGCAGCAGACCATTGAAATGCTGCATCAGCGTGGATTTGCCCGAACCCGTATGTCCGATGACACCAATCATTGCATTCTTTTCGATTTTCAGACTGACATGATCAACCGCTGTCTTCTCAAACGGTGTTCCCTCGCTATATGTGTAAGTCAGTTCTTCGGTTTCCAAAATGCTCAATGACTTCACCAATCCTTATTCCTTATCCATAAAATCATCCAAATGGGAAATGATATTCCCAAAATAGTCGGATGTTCGGCAAATCCTGCCCCGTGTTCACGGAGCAGGAATTCTCTTTCTCTCTATCTTTCAGCTAAGGAGCTGTTCCAATGCGGCAACGCATTCCTCCGTGCTGATTATATCTTTCTTTATCGCATAGCCCTCTTTGTGAAGCAGATAGGCAAGTTCTGTAACCTGCGGTACGTCCAGTCCCACTGATTTCAGGGTTTCCACCTGCGAAAAGACTTTCTTCGGAACATCATCCAACAGAACCCTTCCGCCGTCAATTACCACAATGCGGTCACTCTGTGCCGCTTCCTCCATATAATGTGTGATCAAAACCACGGTGATGCCCTTTTCCCGATTCAGACGATGGATGGTTTCCATCACCTCCTGCCGTCCCTGCGGATCGAGCATAGCGGTGGGTTCATCCAGAACGATGCAGTCGGGCTGCATGGCAATCACACCGGCAATCGCCACACGCTGTTTCTGTCCGCCGGACAGCTGCGTGGGGGCGTGCTTGCGGTAATCGTACATCTTAACGGCTTTCAGTGCATCATCCACTCGTCTGCGGATCTCCGCAGGTTCTACCCCCAGATTCTCAGGGGCGAACGCCACATCTTCCTCAACTATGGTTGCAACAATCTGATTGTCGGGATTCTGAAACACCATTCCTGCTTTCTGACGAATGGCAAACAGATTTTCCTCATCCGATGTATCCATACCCTCAACGTACATTTTTCCTTCATCGGGAACCAATATCGCATTGATATGCTTTGCGAAAGTGGATTTTCCGCTGCCATTGTGTCCCAAAACTGCTACAAAGCTCCCCTTTTCAATGGAAATGGAAACATCCTTGAGCACGGGTTCCTCCTGCTTCGGGGACGAATCGTCGTCCATGGTTTCCTGATAACGGAATACCAGATGCTTTGCATCCACAATTACACTCATCGAAATGCCTCGCTTGCGTCATTTTTACACCAGACTGCCGTAGAACCGCAGGGCAGGCACATACCGCTCTCCTCCACGGGAAGTCCGATTTCATCAAAATACACATGACCGCCGTACTTCTTCGTCAGCAGACTGTCAAGAATATAACCCATTACGGACGGCGAAAGCCCCGTAGTGTAGCTGTTGATCAGGAAAAACAACGGATCATCACTCAGAACATCCACACAGCTCTTCACAAGATCAAAAATACAGTTCTCCAGCTTCCAGACCTCTCCGCCCGGCCCTCTGCCGTAGCTTGGAGGATCCATAATGATGGCGTCGTATTTCTTGCCCCTGCGGATCTCCCGCTGGGTGAATTTCTCACAGTCATCCACGATCCAGCGGATGGGTTTATCCTGAAGTCCGGACAATGCGGCATTTTCTCTTGCCCACTGCACCATGCCCTTGGACGCATCCACATGACATACGGACGCACCTGCATTGGCACAGGCAAGGGTTGCTCCGCCTGTATAGGCAAACAGATTCAGAACACTGACATCCCGTCCCGCACTGCGTATCAGACCATCCATAAAATCCCAGTTCACTGCCTGTTCCGGGAACAGTCCTGTATGCTTAAAGCCTGTGGGGCGAATCTGGAATTTCAAATCCTTATAGGGAAGCTCCCACTTATCCGGGAGTTTCGCATGAAATTCCCACTTACCGCCGCCGCTGCTGCTGCGGTGGTAGTGGGCATCTGCCTGTGTCCAGAGCTTTGCTTTTTTTGAGGTTTTCCAGAGAACCTGAGGATCGGGACGAATCAGACTTACGCCGTTCCAGATCTCCAGCTTTTCTCCGTCGGAGGTATCAATCACACGATATGCCTCCCAATTCTTTGCTGCTCTCAAGCTGTTCTCTCCTTATCTGCCGGCACGTTCACGGATCTTCTCGGAAATCTCCATTGCCATGGCATTGATCTGATTGAAGTCCTTGCCCTCGATCATGACACGGATAAGAGGTTCCGTACCGCTTTCACGTACCAGAATTCTGCCTGCATCACCGAGCTCCGTTTCCTTACGGTCGATCAGATCTGTGATCTCGCTGTCATTCTTCCAGTTCTCCTTGCGGTGATTCGGGATCTTGACATTGATCATCACCTGCGGAAATTTATCCATGACGCCTGCAAGCTCACTCATCCTGCAGCCAGACGACTTCAGAATTTCCAGAATTTTTGCACCGGAGAGCTGACCGTCGCCAGTTGTCATTTCATCAAGGAAAATGATGTGGCCGCTCTGCTCGCCGCCGATATTATAACCGCCGTCAAGCATCTTTTCCAAAACATATCTGTCACCGACATTTGCGGTAATCATCTTAATATTCTGCTCTTTTGCAAAATATGTAAAGCCAAGGTTGGACATGACGGTCACAACCACAGCATTATGCTTGAGCTTTCCCTGCTCCTGATATGCCTTTGCAGCAATGGCAATGAGCTTATCACCGTCCACCAGTTCGCCGGTTTCGTCAACTGCAAGACATCTGTCGGCATCGCCGTCAAACGCAAGACCGATGTCGCATTTGTTTTCCACGACAAATTCCATCAGATCTTCCATATGTGTAGAGCCGCAGTTTTCGTTAATATTGGTACCATCGGGCTTCGCATGGATCAGCATAACTTCTGCACCCAGACGGGTGAACAGCTCCTGTGCGGTTGTGGACGAACTTCCGTTTGCACAGTCAATCGCTACCCGCAGTCCCTCGGGCTTTGTCTGAATGCTGCTTTCCACATAGGAAATATAATCCTGTGCGGCAGTTTCGTAATATGTGATCTTGCCGACATCCGTACCGCTGACAAGCTGCAGCTTTTCGGGAGTATCCAGTATCAGTGATTCAATCTCAGCCTCGATCTCATCGGAAAGCTTATAGCCGGTGGAGGAAAACAGCTTGATACCGTTGAATTCCACGCTGTTGTGGGATGCAGAGATCATAACGCCTGCATCAGCCTGACGCTTTCTGACAAGGTATGCAACCGCCGGCGTCGGCACAACGCCGAGAATCTCAGCATCTGCTCCGACAGAACAAATGCCTGCACACAGTGCGGCTTCAAGAATATCGGAAGAAATTCTGGTATCCTTACCAATCAGAATTTTCGGACGATGGCTTGAGTGCTTGGTCAGAACATTGGCTGCTGCCCTGCCGATCTGCATTGCCAGTTCACAGGTCAGTTCTGTAATTGCAATTCCTCTGGCACCATCCGTGCCGAATAATCTACCCATAATAATTTACTCCTTAATTTGTATAATTGATTGTGAACAAATAATAATGCGGTAATCTTAATCAACCAGCGGCAATTGTCCGCTGTCTGTACCGGACGCCTGATCGGGATATGAATACCCCAGATGCTCATAGGCAAGCCTTGTTGCACAACGGCCTCGGGGTGTTCTCGAAAGGAATCCCAGCTGCATCAGGAAAGGCTCACACACATCCTCAAGCGTTACTGCTTCCTCTCCAAGTGCAGCAGCAAGCGTTTCCAGTCCAACAGGACCTCCGCCGTAACCCTTGATGATCATTTCCAGCATTTTACGATCAATGCTGTCAAGTCCCAGATGGTCGATTTCCAGTCTGTCCAGTGCCACTCTTGCAATGTCTTCCGTGATCTCGCCATTGCCAATGACATCGGCAAAATCTCTGACACGCTTGAGCAGACGGTTGGCGATTCTGGGTGTACCTCTTGATCGGCTCGCAAGCTCCAGTGCACCGTCCGTGGTACACGGAATGCCCAGTATCATGCTACTGCGGCGGATGATATCCGCAAGCTGTTCGGGCGTGTACAGCTCCAGACGCTGTACAACACCAAATCTGTCACGCAGCGGTGCCGAAAGCTGTCCGGCTCTGGTGGTTGCTCCGACAAGTGTGAACTCCGGCAGATCCACACGCAGCGAACGTGCGGAAGGGCCTTTGCCCACCACAATATCTATGGCATGATCCTCCAGTGCGGGATACAGTATTTCCTCCACGGCACGGCTCAGACGATGGATCTCATCAATAAACAGTACGTCGCCGGGTGATAAATTTGTCAGAATGGCAGCAAGATCACCGGGACGTTCAATGGCAGGCCCGGTCGTAATCCGCAGATTGACGCCCATTTCATGGGCTATAATTGCGGAAAGCGTGGTCTTTCCGAGTCCCGGAGGGCCATAGAGCAGAACATGATCCAGTGCTTCTTCTCGGCGTTTTGCCGCTTCAATATATATGGCAAGATTTTCTTTTACCTTATCCTGTCCGATGTACTCCTGCAGCGTCTGGGGACGGAGTCCTTTTTCCAGAACATAATCCTCATCGGATTCGGCAGGCGAAACCAGTCGGTTTTCAAAGGAAAAATCGCCTGTTTCAATCATGCTATAATCTCCTGTCGCTTATTTCTCAAAGAAACGCTTCTTGCGGACATAGAACGGACTTACGCCATCCGTCGCCTTCTTCGCATTCTCCTGCTCGTAACTCAGGAAACAGAGATGGTCGCCGCTCTTCACAAATCCGGAAAGATAACGTGCCAGCGGTACAAAAAGCTTTCTGGTATTGCCGATCATATCCACAATAATCAGAATTTGCGGTTTTTCGCTTCCCCTTGTCATTTCCATAACGAACGCACGATCCACATTGGGCTGCTTTGCAAAAAACTTGTTGGCAGCTCTGGTGATATGGGATACCGAACGCTGGGGCACACGGTAGCTGATGGTTTCTGCTTCATTATAAGAAATTGCCTTGATATGCAGATTTCTTGCAATCATCAGAATGCTCTTGATCTCCGGTGAACTGAATTCCTTTCCGTAGGAATTAGGATTCAGAACCGCAGAAACATTCTGGATCAGGTCAAAGAAACGCAGACAATTGAGCTTATAGCATTCCACATAACGCTTCGCAAACTGCTGCAGTGCACGATAGCTCGTGAAGAAGGGAATGAACAGGTCGCCTTCCGGATTCTGAATGGTGATCAGTTCCATCTGCACGCCCTCATTGTTTTCGCCATGCTTTACGGGATTCTTGCAGATAACATAAATGTCACTGCGAATCAGCGTCTGCAAAAATGCAGAACGCTTTGAGGGGTCGTTAATCGCTGCTTTCAGTAATTCATCAAGGTTCATAGTTTTTTCCTCCGTTATTTATTTCGTTCGTCTGCCCATTTCACGAAGAGTCAGACGGATGAGTTCCTCTGCGGACAGGTCATCGCTCTGCTTGAGCAGAACCGGCATAACCTCCTCCTGACGATAGCCCAGCACACATAATGCTGCCAATGCTTCGGATAGCTGATCCGTGCCTGCAGCATTTCCGGCTGAAACGGTAATTCCCTGCACCGCCGGATTGCTTTTTGTCAGCTTATCCTTCAAATCCACAACAATCCGCTCTGCGGATTTTTTACCCACACCCTTAACCTTTGTCAATGCTGAACTGTCACCAGAAGCAACAAGCAATGCAAAACGGTTCGGCGTCAGATCGGAAAGAATCGCAATCGCTGCCTTCGGGCCGATGCCGGAAACGGTGATCAGCATCTGAAAACAGGACAGCTCCTCCTTATCGGCAAAGCCGAACAGCTCTACCGCATCCTCACGGACGGACATATGGGTATACAGCCGCACCTCGCTGCCGACAGCTCCGATCGAAGCAAGCGTTGTCTGTGTAGTACGGCAGGCATATCCTACACCACCGCATTCCACCACAGCAAGTGAAGCCGTTTTTTCAATCAATCTTCCTGAAAGGCTGTAAATCATGATGTACTCCCTTATGTTGTAACACCGCTATCTCCGCCCACGGCAGCAATGACCGTGGCAGATGGCAATTGCCAGTGCATCGGCAGCATCATCGGGCTTTGGAATCTGCTCAAGCTTCAGAATGCGTCGTGTCATGTCCATCACCTGATGCTTTTCTGCCTTACCGTAGCCGACAACTGCCTGCTTCACCTGAAGCGGCGTATACTCATAGACCGGTATGTTTTTCTGTGCGGCGGCAAGTATCAGAATCCCCCTTGCCTGTGCCACATCTATCGCAGTCTTTTGGTTGGTTGTAAAATACAGACGCTCAATTGCCATGCAGTCGGGCTGATAGCGTCGCAGAATCTCCTGCATATCCGTATCAATACTGCACAGCCGCTGTGTATACGGCGTGTGTGCTTCCGTCAGGATCGCTCCATATTCAATGGGTGCAAAGTTCGCACCGGCATAATCCACTATGCCGAATCCTACGATGGCATAGCCGGGGTCAATTCCCAGAATTCTCACATCAATTCACTCCATGAACACTTTTGTACGTCATTGCATTCTCATACATTTTATATTATAACATAAAACCAGATACTTTTTCAATACCTAAAACAATTTTTATGTTGATTTTTTTGTAAATATTATGTATAATATTACTGTAACCGATTTTTCACGATGAAATCTACTTATAAAACGAAGGAGAAGCTTATGGATTTACAGGAATTGCGTCAGCATATTGATGGTCTGGACAGAGAAATTATTGATGCTTTCTGCAAACGCATGGATCTATGCAGGCAGGTTGCGGCTTATAAGAAGGCAAACGGTCTGCAGGTGTTCCAGTCTGCTCGGGAGGAGGAAATCTTCCGCAAGGTTTACAGCATGGCTCCGGATGGTATGGGTGGCTGCACGCAGCTTCTCTTTAAGAACATCATAGACATCAGCAAGCATCTGCAGTACCGTGAAATTTTTGACGATAAGACAAATACATATACATCATTCTCAATTCCTGAAAACGTAACAGTAGCCTGTCAGGGGACGGAGGGTGCAAATGCCGAAACAGCCGCAAAGCAGATTTTCGGCGAAAGCTGCAGCCCTACTTACTTTTCCACGTTCGCCGAGGTATTTGAAGCAGTACAGAACGGCACCACACAGTTCGGTATCATTCCCGTACAGAATTCCACTGCAGGGTCTGTGGTTCAGGCATATGATCTGATGGGGCAGTATAATTTCTATATCAACAAAACCACGGTCGTGGAAGTGACCAACTGCCTTGCTGTCAAGCCCGGCACGAAGATTTCCGATATCAGGAATGTCTACTCCCATCCGCAGGCACTGGCACAATGTTCGGAATTTCTGACAAAACACGGACTGAATGCCATTCCCCACGGAAATACCGCAACAGCTGCTCAGATGGTTGCAGAGAGTGATGACGCCATCGCTGCCATCTGCTCCGAACCATGTGCAGAGCTTTATGGGTTGGAGATCCTGTATGACCATATTTCCGACTATGTGCCGAATTATACAAGGTTTATCTGTATTTCCAAGGAACTGATGCTCCCGGAAAATGCCGACTGCATTTCCGTGATGCTCAAGCTGCCTCATGAGGAGGGTACGCTCTATCGTCTGCTGAGCAAATTCGTCATCTGCGGCATGAATCTGCAAAAACTCGAAAGCCGCCCCATCCGTAATGGCAGCTTTGATGTCATGTTCTATCTGGATTTCAATGGCAGCATTCATGACAAGAATGTACGTGCTCTGCTGTCGGATCTTGCCGAAAATCTGGAATACTTTAAATTCCTCGGAAATTACAGCGAAACCTGATGCACTGTCGGTTCTTTGTCATAAAGTTGTAAGCATTTGATGCGGAATTGTCATTGTATTTTATTGGCAGATGTTGTATAATCATACTTGAAGTTTTATATAATCCGGAGATTTTTTATGTACTATTGCTGTGCCATTACAGACAAAGGCATTCGTCCGAACAACGAGGATGCCTTGCTGATCCACAAAACCGTTCTGACGGAGGGCGTTACCGAGTGCCTTGTATCCGCACCGTTTCTTGCTGCTGTGGCAGACGGTGTTTCGGGTGAACAATGCGGTGAGCTCGCTTCCTCCATGTGTCTGGAACTGCTCAAGGATGTGCAGTATTCCAGCAAGCTGGATCTGAAGGATACACTGCTTGAGATCCATCATAAACTGACTGCATACAGCACCCAGAATCAGGAAACCGCCAATATGCAGACAACACTCTGCGGCATTGCGGTTGACGAATACGAAGGGCTGCATACGATAAACGTGGGAGATTCCCGCTTATACCGATACAGAAGCGGCTGCTTGTCACAGCTTTCCCGTGACCAATCGCTGGTGCAGCTTTTATTTGAGGAAGGTACGATCACCAAAGAGGAAAAACAGAATCACAAGCATCGGAACATCATTTTCCCCGTGCTTGGCAATCTTTCTTCGACACCTGATTTTGATATCCGCAGCACGGATGAATGCGTGCAGTTCGGCGATTTGCTGCTGCTTTGCTCCGACGGGCTTTCGGATTACGTTTCGACCAATGAAATTGAGGAAATTCTCGCCTTGCCAAAGCCCCTTGTCCGCCGCCTGCGGCTTCTGACTGATCTTGCGTTGGAAAACGGCAGTCAGGATAACATCACCATCATTGCACTGATGCGTATGGCTGAAAATGATCGCTGATAGATAAAAATACGGTATCCTGTTACAACAGGATACCGTTTCTTGTTATCCGGAAAACTCAGGCTTAGCGGAAACACGCCTACAGTCCCCTCGCCTTCAGATCCTTCACGATGTCCACGTAGAAATCACGGACATCAAAGCCTTCGATATTTTCTCGATTCAGGTCAATCATATCGCCATGGGAAACGCCTCGCCGCTTGGTACGTGGAATCATTGTGAAAGGCACACCCTCCAGTTTTGCGGATTCTACCGGAACAAGACCATCGCAGCTGGAATTTTTGTCGTAATGCTTGTTGCAAAGATAGCCAAGCCACATCGGAAACGGTGCGGAATGGACTGTCCGCATTTCCGACATGATGCAGTGATGCGGAATACTGTTGTCAATGGGATATTTCTCATTGAACAGGCAGCAATTTTTCGCTGTCAGGTCATTCACGCCACCCAGAAAATCAGGTGATTGATCGCCAAGTGCATGAAAGATTCGATTATAGTGCTTTGCCACGCCATGTACCAGTTTGTTCGGCAGCTTCTCAAGCAGATGATCCACCCACGCACAGCCGTTATGCGGCGTATTGATCATGGTCAGACTTGCGACATATGGTGCAATGCCAAGCTCTGCAATGGCATAACGTGTATCAAGTCCGCCCTTGGAATGGGCGATGATATTGAGCTTTTCGGCTCCCGTTTCTGCAAGTACCGACTCTATCTGTTCTTTCAGCTCCTGTGCACTTTTGGCTATGCACTGCGATGACTGCTGTTTGCCGTAATACACCTGTGCTCCGTATCGCTGCAGGGCAGCGGGGATTCTTCCCCAATAATTGAAAAACTGCCAGTCACGGAAAAAGATTCCATGCACCATCAGGATCGGGTACTTTGTCTTACATACCTCATTCTCGATGCGTACGGCATCAAGTTCCATGCGGGCGGTTTCAAAATGCAGCTCACGCAATGCGGTTCTGTAGATGTATATCAGGGGAATGAGATTGATCGGCGTCATCCACCAGACAAGATACAAAAACAGATACCAATACCATTTTACCTGTCTTGCAGCAATTCCCAGTTTCACAATGCCGCAGAATGCCATGAACAGCATACATCCGGCAAAGAACAGAAAATTGCCGACTGTCAATCCAACCGAAAACCTGCCGTCCCGATTCCATGATGCAATCAGACCTATGGAAATAATGAACTCATAGACAGAACAGATTACTATGTACCGAAACAGCTGCAGACCATGTGAAATCATCGCAAGCCGTCGGCTTCCTGCGTGCTTCGGATAAATGCGGAAAATACTGCCAAGATACCAGAATCCCAGAAACATCGTCAGCACCAGCTTGTACAGCAATCTGCCGTCAGCCCACAATTGCCAGAGCAGAATCGCATTACAGAACGTCAGAATCGGCAGTGAAAACAGGCAATCTTTCAGAAATCGCAGCAGTTTCATTGCCTTCCACCTACTTCACACGAGTCAGAACATCCTGTGCACCGGTTTCATCCTTAATGATCAGCACCTCTCCCTGAATCTCATAGGAACAATCCATTGTACCGGTATCATCTATCATACGGAGAACATTTCCGTTGACCTCATACTTTGACGGCATGATCAGCTCCACCGTTTCCCCTTTCAGATCGACATAATAGGTTTGTGTCTGCGTTTCTTCCAAACTCTGGTCGTCATACACCTGACACGGCTCCAACAGGAAACGCCCATTTCCGGCAGATGCATCCGCACCGTCCATTGCAGTCATTTTCAAAATGACTGTTTCTCCCTGATTTGCAGAGATGGTGTTTCCGCTGATCACAAGCGGATATTCCTCCTCCATATAAATGAGCTTATCTCCCTGCAGGCTCATAACCCATGTATAATCAAGCGACAGCTCCGCATGATCTCCTTTAAAGAATTCCAGACAGTATCCGTCAACAAACTGCCATTTGCCGATGATGGCTCCGGAATCATTCACGGTAACCGTCGTTTCCGCAGTACTTTCGGAGGTCTGGGATGTTTCCGATGTCTGCGGTGTTTCCGTTTGCGTTGTTTCTGTCACAGAGGGAATTGCGGATTCTGACGCCGGCTCCGTGGAAGGTGCTTGGGTAGAGGCAGCTTCGGTGCCTTCCGATTCGGCAATGGAATCAATCTCCAGCACAAAATTCGTTTCGGGCTTTGATCCCTCATCGGATGTATTGCTGCATCCGACCGATGCCAGCAGCATAGCAATTCCAAGACATAATGCAGTTCTTTTCATTCACGTTCTCCTTTGGAAACATTCAGGATAATCCCGCTGATAATGGACGGGAAGGACAAATTGAATTTACTTTGATTTTATTATAGCATAATCTGCCGGTCTTGGCAAGTACTATTGCCAATTTTACGCAAAAAACATTCCCCCGTACAATACGGGGGAATGAGGCTGTTCAAAAACTATAATTTCTCCTGAGCTTTTCCCCGCCGAAGGCGGGGAAAAGCT
>JAZNUR010000106.1:0-6655 GCA_045592405.1 Oscillospiraceae bacterium | reverse complement strand
GGGGACGAAGTCCCCGAACGATAACCCCTCCCCTCGGGGAGGGGTTGGGGTGGGGGCAATGACAGGATGCAAATCTCTAAGAAAAAAGGACTTTTTCTACAAGCCGGACCACCGTTCGCCCGATGGCGGAACGGTGGTTTTGATTATGCCGCCTTGACTTTTTTTCGAAGTGTGGGTATAATAAAATAGAAACTTTATCCTGAAAGGAAGATTATATGCAGCATCTGCTACGTTTTCTCAAGCCATACCGCAAGGAACTTGTGCTCGGCCCGTTCTTTAAGCTGCTGGAGGCGATCTTTGAGCTGATCGTCCCCGTGGTTATGGCAAAAATCATCGACAACGGCATCGCCAAGGGGGATGCTGCCTACATCGGCAAAATGTGCGGACTCATTGTCCTGCTGGGCGTCTGTGGTCTGGCGTTTGCCCTGACCTGCCAGTATTTTGCCGCAAAATGTGCATTCGGCTTCGGTACGGATCTGCGTTCGGCACTGTATCGGCACATTAATACGCTTTCCCATACGGAGATCGACCGCTTTGGTACATCCACGCTCATCAACCGCATTACCGCCGATGCCGCAGGAGCACAGACGGGCGTGAATATGTTCATCCGTCTTGCTGTGCGTGCACCGTTCCTCATCATCGGTGCGATCGTCATGGCATTGCTGATCGACGTGCAGCTTTCACTGATCTTTCTCATCATTGCCCCCATTGTCGGGCTGCTGCTCTATTTTGTCATGAACCGCACGGTGCCCATGTATCGGGAAAATCAGACAAAACTCGACGCCATTGCAAGACATACGGGCGAAAATCTCGACGGTATGCGTGTGATCCGTGCGTTCAGCAGCCAGAAGCAGGAAAAGGCGGAATTTGCACGGGAATGCGAGGATCTGGAACGCAGTATGCTTGCTGTCGGCAGAATTTCCGCTGTCCTTAATCCTCTAACGTTTATGATCCTCAACCTCGGCATTGTTGCAGTGATCTGGTTCGGCGGCGTGCAGATCAACGGTGGAAGTCTCACGCAGGGCGATCTTACGGCGTTTGCCAATTACATGACGCAGATCCTGCTTGCCATGGTAGTAATGGCAAATCTCATTGTCATCCTCACGAAGGGACAGGCTTGTGCACTTCGTGTGCATGAGGTGCTGAACACACCCACATCCATGGAAAATGGCGATATACAGCCCGATGCACAGCAGGAAGAAGCAGTTGCGTTTTCCCATGTGGATTTTGCATATGCGGGTGCGGGTGACAATTCGCTGGATGATATCACGTTCACACTGAAAAAAGGGCAGACTTTAGGAATCATCGGCGGTACGGGCAGCGGAAAGTCCACCCTTGCGAATCTCATTCCAAGGTTCTATGATGCCACAAAGGGTGAGGTGCGTGTGTTTGGAAAGCCCGTCGGGGAATATGATGTGCAGTCGCTGCGTCGTCTGATCGGCGTGGTTCCTCAGAAAGCAGTGCTGTTCACGGGTACGATTGCGGAAAACCTCCGCTGGGCGGATGAAACCGCAGGTGACGAGCAGTTGCAGAATGCACTGGAAATTGCACAGGCAGCGGAGTTTGTCGGGAAAACCCAGTACGGAATGCAGACGCATCTTGTGCAGGGCGGACGAAATCTTTCCGGCGGACAGAAACAGCGTCTGACCATTGCAAGGGCACTTGCGGGAAATCCCGAAATACTGATTCTTGATGACAGTATGAGTGCACTTGACTATGCGACCGATCTTGCACTTCGCACGGCATTGCGTGAGAAATGTGCGGGACTGACAACGATTATGATTTCCCAGAGAGCCACTTCCCTTATGGATGCCGATCTGATTCTTGTGATGGATGACGGACGGTGCGTGGGTATGGGAACGCATGACGATTTGCTGGAAACCTGCGATGTTTATCGGGAAATCTATCATTCCCAGATGCAGTAAGGGGGCTGACGAATGAAACAAACCATATTCCGGATTTTGAAATACTGCAAGCCCTACCGTCGTTACCTTGTGCTCACCATGTGCAGTACCCTTGTGGGGGTAGCTCTTTCGCTGCTTGTGCCCATTCTCATCGGCGAAGCCGTGGACTGTGCCATAGGGGCGGGCAATGTGAATTTCGAGGGACTTGCGAGAATTGCGGTGATCCTTGCCGCTGCTGTACTCGTCAGCGGCGTTTTCCAGTGGATTTCGGGGCTGTTCATCAACCGCCTTGCCTTCGGTACAGTCAGGGATCTGCGTACTGAACTGACAGCAAAGCTTTCGGATGTGCCGCTGCGTTATATCGACAGCAACGCCAGGGGCGACATGATCGCCCGTGTGATCTCGGATATTGAGATCATCTCCGATGGCCTGCTGCAGGGCTTTGCCCAGCTTTTTACAGGTGTCGTGACCATTGTGGGAACGCTCCTGTTCATGCTGACAATCAATGTGAAAATCACTGCGATTGTAGTGCTGATGACGCCGATTTCGTTCTTTGTGGCATCGAAGATCGCAGCACTTTCCCACAATTCTTTTCGGAAGCAGTCCTCCCTCCGTGGTGAAATGGGCGGCCTGACCGAGGAAATGATCGGCGGACAGAAGGTCGTCAAGGCATTTGCCTACGAAACAAGAGCGATGGAACGTTTTGAAAAGCTCAATCGTGAGCTTGGGGATGCGAGCCTCAAGGCAACATTCTTTTCATCCATGAGCAATCCCTCCACCCGTTTTGTCAATGGGCTGATCTATGCAGCAGTCGGAACAGTCGGTGCACTGGGGGCAATCGGCGTGCTGCCGTGGGTGGGTGTGATGAGCGTCGGCAGACTTGCGAGTTTTCTCTCATATTCCAACCAGTACACGAAGCCTTTTAATGAAATATCAGGTGTTGTGGCGGAGCTGCAGAATGCGATCTCCTGTGCACAGCGTGTATTTGCGGTACTGGACACTCCCTCCGAGCCGGATGACAGCCATCTGGAAACACTCAAGGATTGCGACGGTACGCTGGAATTCCATAATGTGCATTTCTCCTATGTTCCGGAAAAGAAACTCATTCAGAATTTCAGTATGCGTGCACAGGCGGGGCAGCGTATTGCCATTGTAGGCCCCACGGGCTGTGGAAAATCCACCATTATCAACCTGCTGCTGCGTTTCTATGAAACGGACAGCGGCAGCATAACCATAGACGGAAAGCCCACAACGGAGCTGACTCGTGACAGCCTGCGAAGTCGTTTCGGTATGGTTCTGCAGGAAACATGGATCTTTACGGGAACGGCAGCGGAGAATATTGCCTACGGCAAGCCGAACGCTACCCGTGAGGAGATCGAACGGGCAGCAAAAGCCGCCCATGCACACGGATTTATCAAGAGATTGCCGAATGGCTATGATACGGTGATTTCCGATACGAGTGGGTTGTCGCAGGGACAGAAGCAGCTGCTTTGCATTGCAAGAATCATGCTGACCGATCCGCCCATGCTCATCCTTGATGAAGCGACCAGCAGCATTGACATCCGCACGGAACAGCGGATTCAGCGTGCATTTGAAACACTCATGCGGGGTAAGACGAGTTTCATCATTGCCCACAGACTTTCCACGATCCGCAGTGCGGATCACATCCTTGTTATGCGTGACGGCAATATCATAGAACAGGGAGATCATGATTCACTCATGAAACTGGGCGGATTCTATGCCGAACTGTATCGCAGTCAGTTTGCCGGATGATGCAAGAACTGTGTTCCTGCGGCATATCGCATTGGAAACAGCCGTGTTCCGTTTGCCTGACTGCAGTGGAATCTGACAGAATACGGAAATCATAACAAAATTTGTGAAATCCCTTGCATATTATACCAAAATGTGTTATAATAAAATTTATGGAGCATTTTTTCATCGGGGAGGCGGAACAGCTGGAAACTTTTCATAAGGAGCTGCGGTTTGCCGCAGTCTGTACGTTGGTGCTGGATGTGATCGTCTGGCTTGGTTCCCTGCTGTTTGTCGGATTCGGTTTTGCCGTGCCGATCGGGCTGCTGCTCGGCAGTCTGGGAATGCTTTGCAATCTCATCCTGCTTGGCAGGATGATTCAAAATGCCGTTTATCACGGCAAAACACGGGATTTCGGCGGGTATCTGCTGCGATGCGGCATTTCCTGCGGTGTGATCGCAGTCGGGATGTTCTTTTCACAGATCAGCTCCCTTGCGTGTATTCTGCCGTTTCTCTATCCAAAGCTCATTTTCGGTATCCTTTCTATGCGGAAAGACAAAAAATAGGAACCGTTACATTATAAATAAGGAGGTGGGTAAGCCTTGCATATCAGTGATTTTTTTAAGGGTACGACAGAAATCAATGTTAGTGGCCCGAAAATCATTGCGTCATTTGAAGTGTTCGGCGTTACCATCAATTTTACGGAAAGCATCCTGCTCAGCTGGATCATTATCGGTGCGGTCACACTGCTCCTGCTCTGGCTGACGAAGGACATGAAAACCAAGAATATTTCCAAGCGGCAGGTGCTTGCCGAATGGGCAGTAACCACCGTGTATAATCTCGTGGATGATACCATGGGCAAGGGAAACCGTAAATTTGCACCGTATATCGGCTCGCTGTTTACCTTTTCCATACTGGGAAGTCTGATCAGCCTGTTCGGTCTTCGTTCGGTGACTGCGGATTTCAGCGTTGTACTGACATGGGCACTGATCACGTTTATCTGGATACACGCCACAAAGCTCCGTACGAACGGTCTGTGGGGATATCTCAAGGGCTATGCTTCACCGATTCCGATTATGCTGCCGATGAATATCCTCAGCGAGGTGGCACTTCCCGTTTCCATGACGGTTCGTCACTTTGGCAATATCGCAAGCGGTGCGATTATTTCAAGCCTGGTGTATTTTGCCCTGACTTCCATTACAAAGTCAATCGGCGTGGCATTTATGACAATTGGTATTCCTGCAGTGTTATCACTGTATTTTGATTTGTTCAGCAGCTTTATGCAGGCATTCATCTTCATCATGCTGACCATGGTGAATGTGTCAAGTGCAGCGGAAACAGATTAGGAATCACATTTTTATAAAACGTATGTAAGCAAAAATTTACTTGGAGGTAATTTATTATGGAAAAAGCAATTGTTCTGGCAGCATCCGCACTCGGTGCAGGTACCGCAATGATCGCAGGTATCGGCCCCGGTATTGGTGAAGGTTACGCAGTAGGTAAGGCCTGCGAAGCGATTGGCAGACAGCCGGAAGGTTCCGGTGCGGTTACCCGTACCATGTTCATTGGTTGTGCGATTGCAGAGTCTACCGGTATTTACGGTTTCGTAGTGGCACTGCTGCTGATGTTTGCAAATCCCTTTATCGGCAAGCTGTAATAACGGAGGATTGAGATTTGGATTTTTTGTCAATTGATGTCGGAACCATTCTCTTTACCCTAATCAATACACTGCTGATCTTCCTCGCATTCAGGTTCATTCTGTTTAAGAGAGTGGACGGGATTCTGGAAAAGCGGCAGGCTGAACTCGCATCCACCTATGCGGCAGCCGACGAGGCACAGAATGCCGCAAATGCAGACAAGGAGCAGTATGCACAGCTGATGGCAGAGGCAAAGGAAGAAACTGCCCGCATCATCAGCCGTGCTGAAAAACAGGCACTTGCAAAGGGCGATTCCATCGTGGAGGATGCCCGTCGTGAGGCACTGGCTGTGCGTGAAAAGGCGGATCGTGACATTGCCCGTGAAATGGCACAGGCAAAGGGTGAGCTGCAGGGAGAAATCTCTGAGCTTGCAATGGAACTGGCGGAAAAGATCATGGAAAAGGAAATTTCCAGAGAAGACCACAGCCGTCTGATCGATGAATTCCTGAAGGAAATGGGTGATCAGGCATGACGCAGACCGTAGGTAAGGTGTATGCCGAGGCATTGTTCCGCCTTTCACAGGAGGAGCACTGCGAGGAGACGGTGTATGAGGAACTGAATCAGGCAGCGGATATGTTTGGAGAGAACCCCGAATTTACAGCATTGCTGTCCGTACCGAATATCAATTCGGAGGAACGTGTGAACGTCCTGCGAAAGGTCATCGGTGACGGGGCAGGCATTATAGAGAATTTCCTCTGTCTGCTGGTGGAAAAACACAGGATCAGCCGCATTGCGGAGATCCGCAGTGCTTATAATGCACTGTATTATGAGGCATTCTCCATTGCGGAGGTCTTTGTCACATCGGCGGAGCCGCTTTCACAGACGCAGCGTGAACAGCTGGCTGCCAAGCTTGCAGTCAAGCTTTCCAAGAAGATCAGACTTGTCGAATCCGTGGACGCTGAACTGCTCGGTGGAATGATCGTACAGTACGGCGATACCAGAATGGATAATTCCCTGCGTACCCGTATGAAGGAGATGTCCGGCAGATTAAAGAATAAGTAGAATTTGAGGTGCTAAAATGAATTTACGTCCGGATGAAATATCCAGCATTATCAAAGACCAGATAAAGAATTATCAGTCAAAAATCAGCCTCACCGACGTGGGTACAGTCATTACCGTCGGTGACGGTATTGCCAATATTCACGGTTTGGAGCAGTGTATGTCGGGTGAGCTGATTCAATTTGAGAACGGCACCTACGGTATGGCACTCAACCTTGAACAGGACAGCGTCGGTGCAGTTCTGCTCGGCTCGGATGCCGATATCAAGGAAGGCTCCACAGTCAAGCGTACGAGAGAGATCATGTC
>JAZNUR010000105.1:0-4446 GCA_045592405.1 Oscillospiraceae bacterium | reverse complement strand
CCTGTCACTGCAGCTGTCGAAGATACGATTTACCTTAATTGGTACAGCATCGCAGCCATCACTTTGCATATATTCACTCATAATAGCCCTCCTATGTGTAATAAGGGATTTGCAGTGTCCCTTTGTTACATCATATTCGTGAGAGGGAGAGTTTGTGACTGAACCTTTGGAAAAGTTCAGTCACTTTATACGCACTATCTGTATGTTATACTTCTTCTCCATAGATCTGCTTAAAGAAACAACTGTATGAACCTGTATGACACGCAGGGCCTGTCTGGTTGACATAAACCAGCAGCGTGTCATCATCACAGTCACTGAAAATGGAGACAACCTTTTGAAGATGACCGCTGGTTGCACCCTTATTCCAGAGTTCCTGACGGGAACGGCTCCAGTACCATGTGTAACCGGTTTCAAGCGTTTTCCGGAGGCTTTCTCGGTTCATGTAGGCAAGCATGAGCACTGCCTTCGTTTCTGCATCCACAGCGATAGCGGGGATGAGATCGGCTTTTGCAAAATATTTATCGAGATCGTTGAAATTTACTTCTATCATAGGATTATCCTCTTTTCTGTATAGTGATTTCGCCCGCATTTGCGGGCGAAATGGTTTATCTTACAATAATGCCCTTACTGCGGCAATCTTCTTTGACCTGACCGACTGTCAGTTCCTTGAAATGGAACAGGGACGCTGCAAGAGCTGCGGAACAATCGGTTTTCTGGAAAGCCTCAGCAAAATCGCCGAGCTCTCCCGCACCGCCGCTTGCAATGACAGGGATATTCACAGCATCAACCACAGCCTTGAGCATGGGGAGATCGAATCCACCCTTCACGCCGTCGGTATCAATGGAATTCAGGCAGATCTCACCTGCTCCAAGCCTTTCAACGGTTCTCACCCAATCAAGCAGATCCATCTGCATATCAATTCTGCCGCCATTGATGTAAACTGTCCAGTTACCGGCAGATGTTTTCTTTGCGTCGATGCCGACACAAATGCACTGGCTGCCGAATATATCTGCACCATCCTTGATGAGCTGCGGATTCTGCACTGCCTGAGAATTAACGGAAACCTTGTCCGCTCCCGCACGAAGCGTTTCACGGATATCGTCAACTGTTTTAATGCCACCGCCGACAGTCAGCGGAACAAAGACACGTTTGGCAGTTTCACGAACGACATCGAGCATTACACCACGTCCCTCATGGGATGCAGTGATATCATAGAACACAATCTCATCGGCTCCCTGCTTATTGTATTCCGCAGCACATTCCACGGGATCGCCGACCTCACGTATGCCCTCAAAGTTAACACCCTTCACAACCTTGCCATTACGTACATCAAGACAGGGAATGATTCTTTTTGCAAGCATATTAACCCTCCTTTGTGTAGGCAACCGCCTCTGCAAGGGACAGTGTACCCTGATAAATGGATTTTCCGCAAATCGTGCCATAAAGTCCCATCTTCTGACACGCACGAATATCTTCCATGGTGTGTACACCGCCGCTTGCGATGATATTGCAGCCGACTGCATTATGGAGTGCAAAGAGCTGTTCCTGATTTACACCGCTGAGTGTACCGTCCTTGGAAATATCGGTGAAAATGATGGTCGTAACGCCCATTTTTTCCATTTCCTTTGCAAGGGAAATATAATCAACTGTAGAGGAATCCAACCAGCCTTCCACAGCCACAAAGCCGTTCATCGCATCAATCCCAACTGCCACACGCTCTCCGTAAGCTTTGACTGCTTCTTCCACGAGGGCGGGATTTTTGAGAGCAACCGAGCCGAGAATGACTCTGGATACGCCATTTGTGAGGTAGTATTCCATCGTTTCCATGGTACGGATACCGCCGCCGACTTCCACTTTCAGCGAAGTGTTCTTTGCCACATCCAGAAAAATATCGGTATTGACGGGCTTTGCGTCCTTTGCACCGTCAAGGTCTACCATGTGGATCCATTCTGCACCGGCTTCAATGAAGCTTTTCGCAGTCTGCATATAGTCCTCGGCAACTTTGTGGGCAGTGCCGTAGTCGCCACGGACAAGACGGACACAGTTGCCATCCTTAATGTCAATTGCGGGTAAAATAATCATGGGAATGTCCTTTCTATACTTATTAATATAAAAATCAGAATAGCCAAGCTTTAAATTGTGGAAGTACCAGTTATGATTTCTTCTTTGGATTGTCTATGTATTTTCCAATCATATTTTGCACCAATTTAGTTTTCCAAATCAAAAAGCCAACCATTGCACCTGACAGATTCAATATCAAATCATCGATATCAAATGCACCTCGCATGAGAAGCAACTGTAGTATTTCTACAGTCAAAAGAACCGTTAACATAATGAGGGCAAATCTGCCCTTAGTGTCAATTTTCCTAATAAAAAACGGAATATAAATACCCATTGGTAAAAAAATCAAGAAATTTCCAAGCAAATTGGTCACCGGAATATTCCAGTTCATTCGTCCGGTGAATAAAGCCGTGACATACTCTCCGATAGTTTTAAATGGTATCAGATTCATTCGACTTAAAAAATATTCAATAATGGATTCATCATGAAAAAGTGCCCTGTTCCCCATGAATAATAGGATGAATAACACGAATAAATAAACCAAAAAGGTGGCTATCGCCATTATGTACAGCAATTTCTTTATCACTTTCTTCATTTAATCACCTCAAATTCCGAATTGATAAACTAAAATCAAAGATTCCCAAAATTCCTTAAAATCTGCAGTCCCACATCTCCGCTCTTCTCCGGATGGAACTGTGCACCGTAAACATTCATTCCATCCCAGACCATGGCAGGGACTTTGCCGCCGTATTCGCACCATGCAGCAAGATTCCCGTCCTCGCACTTTGCCGCATACGAATGCACAAAGTAAACGAACGGTTCGTCACCAAGATTCTGCAATAGAGGGCAGTCGTTCTGAATCTCCAGCTTGTTCCATCCCATATGGGGAATGATAAGGTCGGGGGCATCAATGCGGTCTACTTCTCCTTCGATGAGGTTCAGCCCCTCGCATTCTTCAAATTCATAGCTCTTTGACAGCAGCATCTGCATACCCAAACAAATGCCCAGAAGCGGTTTCTTCTTTGCCTGTTCAACGAGAATTTTGTCAAGTCCTTTGGATGTAAGCATTTTCATTGCTGCCGGAAATGCACCCACACCGGGAAGAATAATTTTATCGGCAGCTTCTATTTCTGCGATATCATCCGTCAGCTTGCTTTCAAGTCCCAAATAATCAAGTGCATTCTTTACACTGAAAATATTTCCTGCACCATAATCTACAATTGCAATCATCCTAACATTCCTTTCGTGGAGAAGCATTCACCGTTCTGTGTGGGAGCAACTGCCATGCGAAGTGCATGGGCAACTGCCTTGTAAGCGGCTTCAATTTTATGATGATCATTCCTGCCGTACATGATATTGACATGGAGTGTGATTCCTGCATTAAAGGCAAATGCACGCATGAATTCCTCCGTCAGGCAGCAGTCATAAGCACCGCACATGGGATTTGTAAATTCCCCATTGAACACGAGGAACGGACGGTTGCTGATGTCAAGGCTGCAGAATGCAAGGGATTCATCCATGGGAATATAGGCGGAGCCATATCTGGCAATGCCGCTCTTGTCGCCGAGTGCCTTGGCAAGTGCCTGTCCAAGGACAATACCCGTATCCTCCACAAGATGATGGGAATCCACATGAATGTCACCGACTGCTTTGATCTGCATCGGAATTTTACTGTGCATGGAAAGTGCGGTCAGCATATGATCAAAGAAACCCACGCCCGTGGAAATCTCGGTCACGCCGTCTTCAGGCAGTATGGTAACGGTAATATCCGTTTCCTTGGAAGTTCTGGTTACGGTTGCAGTATTCATGCATTACCTCTTTTCGTCAGTGTTCCGAGAATTTCTTCAAGGGCAGCAAAGAAGGCATCCATTTCTTCCGGCGTACCGATCGTGATTCTCAGATATTGGCTGATACGGGGTTTGTTCCAGTGACGAACAAAAATCCTGCGTTCTTTCAGAGCCGCAAAAATATCAGCGGCATTGTATTCAGGATGCGTTGCAAAAATAAAATTGCTCATGGCATCGGGAAATGTAAAGCCCAGTGCACGAAGCCGTTCCTTGGCATCCTCACGGGTTTCCACGATTTTAGCGGTGGTTTCGTAAAAATATTCTGCATCCTTCACCGCTTGTGCACCGCAGAGCTGCGACAGCGGATTCATGGTATAGGAATTGATGGAGAATTTCACATCGTTGAGATAGCCTACCATCTTCTCACTGCCGATGGCAAAGCCGATTCGCATACCTGCCATGGAGCGTGACTTGGAAAATGTCTGAATGACAAGCAGATTCTCGTACTTATCAAGAAGCTCCAGACAGCTCTTTCCGCCGAAGTCAATATATGCTTCGTCCACCATCACAACCGAATCAGGATTCGCCTTCAAAATCT
>JAZNUR010000104.1:0-9373 GCA_045592405.1 Oscillospiraceae bacterium | reverse complement strand
TGGCTCACAGAACGACATGGCTACGATCCGACTTCATCTGCAATCAAGCGTCAGTCGGAACGTACTGCAGTGATTGCGGTACATCCGTCTGAAATCAGCAAGGCGGCAGGACATAAAAAGGAAAATCTCATGTATTTTCGGGAACGTGGCATCGTGCTGAAAATCATGGGGGATGCAAGTTTGAAAAAATACCAATGTAGCATAAGGAGTAACGAATGTACTTAAAATCATTGGAATTGCAAGGATTCAAATCCTTTCCGGATAAGATAAAACTGAACTTTGACAAAGGTCTGACTGCCGTAGTCGGACCGAACGGCAGCGGAAAAAGTAATATCGGTGACTCCGTACGCTGGGTACTGGGCGAACAGTCCACGAAAACCTTGCGTGGAAACAAAATGGAGGACGTTATTTTTTCCGGTACTGTTGAAAAACGCCCCATGGGATTTGCCGCAGTAACATTGGTCATTGATAACAGCGACGGCAGATTGGATGGGTACGGTGATGAGGTGAGCATTACCCGAAAGCTCTACCGCAGCGGCGACAGCGAATACAGAATCAACGGAAAATCCGTCCGTCTGAAGGACATCAACGAGCTGTTCATGGATACCGGACTTGGACGTGACGGTTACTCCATCATCGGACAGGGAAGAATTGCAGAGATCGTCGGTGCAAAGAGCAATGACCGTCGTGAAATTTTTGAAGAAGCGGCAGGCATTTCAAAATTCCGTTACCGGAAGATCGAAGCGGAACGCAAGCTCGACGCCGCAGAAGAAAATATGCAGCGACTGAACGACATCGTGTCGGAGCTTGAGAGCCGTGTGGAGCCTCTGCGTCTGCAGGCACAGAAAGCGGAGAAATTCCTTGTGCTTGCACAGGAGGAAAAGTCTCTGGAAATATCCGTCTGGGTCAATCAGCTTTCCGAATTACAGGAGAAGCTGAAAACGCTTTCCGAAAAGCTTCTGATCAACCGCACGGAATATGAGAATGTTGAGCATGATATCGCTGACGAGGAGGAGAAAATCCAGAATTGTTACCGCATCATGCAGCAGTGCTCCGTAGAAGCGGAGGAGGCACATCAGAATGTGTCACGGCTTCGTGATCTTGCGTCACAGATGAAAGCGGAGATCGCTGTTTTGAAAAATGACATCGTGCACAGCGAGGAGGCACAGCGGATCGCCACAGAGCGACATTCACAGGAGCTGCAGGATCAGCAGTTCCGTATTTCCAGACTGGAAGAAGCAGAAAAGGCAGCTTCACAGATGCAGGCAGAATGCCTTGCGGCACAACAGGCACTCGAACGGACAAGGGATGCCTTTGAACAGATGGAAAATGCCTATCGTCAGGAGGATGAAAAATCCCGACAGGCTGATGAAAATCTGCATAGCCTTTATCTTCGCCGCAGCGAATTGCAATTCGGAATCCGTTCGGCACAGGATACTGCGGAAAAAACACTCGTGGATATTGCCTCTCTGACCACTGAAACACAGGCGGATGCAAGGAAACTTGCCGATGCGGAAAAATCCTATGCACAGGCACTTGAAAGTGTAAAGCGAGCACAGCAGGAGGTTTCCGCTCAGGAAACGGCAATTGCAGAATGCCGTCAGGCATACCAGAGCCTTGTGCAGCAGAAAAAGGATGCGGAGGAACAGTTCCGACAGCTCGGATTCCTGTTGCGTGATAAAAAACAAAGACATCGGTTTCTGACCGATCTTGAAAATAACATGGAGGGTTTCTCCGGCAGCGTCAAGAGCATCATGCATAGTGTGCGAAAGGGAACGCTGCAAGGCGTATTCGGCACAGTTGCCCAGCTTATTGCGGTGGATAGCCGTTATGGAATCGCCATAGAAACTGCCCTTGGAGCGTCCGTGCAGCATCTGATCGTTGCGGATGAAAGGGCAGCTAAGGATGGTATCCGTTATCTGCGTGACAATCGGGCAGGCCGTGCCACATTCCTGCCGCTGACCTCCATTCACGGAAAGCGGCTCACCGAACAGGGCTTGCAGAACCGCAGTGGATTCATTGCGATCGCCAGCGACCTTGTGGAGTGCGACGCCGCCTATCGGAATATCGCCGAGTATCTGCTCGGCAGGATCGTGATCACCGAGGATATTGACTGCGGTACGGAAATTGCAAAGCAGTACGGCTATCGTTTTCGCATCGTAACAATGGATGGTCAGGTCATCAATGCCGGAGGATCCTTTACAGGTGGTTCGGTACAGAAAACAGGCGGTATGCTGACCAGAAAGACGGAGCTGCAGGAGCTGCAGAATGCGATCGCACAGATTGCCATGCAGTGTCAGGAAGCAGAAAACACCGCACGCCGCTGTGCGGATGAGGCAGCTGCCGCAGAACATACACTGCAGAAAGAAACGGAGAAGTTCACTGCACTGCAGCAGCAATTCCTGCAGACGCAGAGTGAAGCGGAACGCTGTGCGTTCCCCGTTGCCCAGTATCGCCGCCAGACGCTCGATCAGGCGAGCCGTATGGAACAGTTGCAGAAGCAGTCCGCAGAAGCGGAAAAGGCAGTGGAGGCAGCACAGAAAGAATACGATACCCTGCTTGCGGAGATCACCGCAGCAGAAACGGGACTTTCGGGTGCTAAGGATCGCCGCACTGCTTTGCAGAGTGAACGTGAACGTCTGTCGGAGGAATTCGGAAACCTGAAGATCCGCATGGTGCAGGCGGAAAAGGATAGGGAAGCCGCAGAAAATGCCCTCGTGCTTGCACAGGAGGCAGTGGATTCCGCCGATGCACGTGAGGCACAATTCCATGCGGAGATGGAAGAATACCGCAGTGCAGCTGCGGAGAAAACAGCACAGATCTCCGAAAAGGAAGCGGATCTGAAGGATACTGAATCCAAGATTTTGGAAACGGAACAGAAAGCCAGAACCGCTGCACAGGCACATGATGCTCAGAATATGCGTATCCGCCAGATGCAGAAAGGGCTGAACGAATTCCACGCAGCGAAGGAAAAATTCTCGGCAGAGGTCACACGTCTGACAGAGCGTGAAACCAATCTGCAGGCGGAGAGTGACGGCATTGTTGCAAAGCTCCTGGAAATTTATGAACTGACACGCTCCGAGGCACAGCAGATCGCACAGCCCATTGAGGATGCCGCAGCGGCAAAGAGAAGACTGGGCGAGCTCAAACAGAAAATTCGTGCCCTTGGCAGTGTGAATGTGGATGCCATTGAGGAATACCGGGAGGTTTCCGAGCGATATCAATTCCTGTCCGCCCAGATGGCGGATGTCAGAAGCTCCAAACATGAGCTGGAAAAGCTGATTGCGGAGCTGACGGAGGAAATGTGCCGTATTTTCAGCGAAAGCTTTGCGGTGATTAATCAGAACTTTAAAGAAATCTTCCGTGATCTGTTCGGCGGCGGAAAGGCGGAGCTGACGCTTACCGATCCGGAGAATATTTTGACATCCGGTATTGAAATTAACGTAGCACCGCCCGGAAAGGTAATCAAAAATCTGATTTCCCTCTCCGGCGGAGAACAGTCCTTTGTGGCAATTGCCATTTATTTTGCAATTCTGCGGCTTCGTCCCGCACCGTTCTGTATTCTCGATGAGATCGACGCTGCACTTGATGAGGCAAATGTCCGCAAGTACGCACGCTACCTCAAGCAGTTTACGGACAATACACAGTTTGTGCTTGTCACCCATCGCCGCAGTGCGATGGAGGAGGCGAATGTTCTCTATGGCGTGACGATGCAGGAGGACGGTATTTCCCGACTGCTCAAGCTCGAGCAGCCGGAGGATATTCCGCTTGATGAAGAATAACCATGCAGCAGTAAGGAGAATTATATGGGACTTTTTTCGAAAATTAAGGCTGGTCTGCAAAAGACCAGGGACGCCGTTGTACAGAAAATGCAGCGAGTGGTCAATTCCTTTACCAAAATTGATGAGGATCTGTTTGAACAGCTTGAAGAAACCATGATCATGAGTGATATGGGCGTGGAAACTTCCGTGGAGATCTGTGCAAGACTCCGCAAGCTCGTCAAGGAACGCGGCGTGACGGATCCGGCACAGATCATGGAGCTGATCGAGGAAATTATCGGCGATATGATGGGGGATGATGTGGAACTCGACCTGTCCACCACACCGTCCGTGATCATGGTCATCGGCGTCAACGGTGCCGGAAAGACCACAACCATCGGCAAGCTCTGCCACCGTTTCAAGCAGGAGGGCAAGCGTGTAATCGTGGCAGCAGCGGATACCTTCCGTGCGGCAGCCATTGACCAGCTTGAAGTCTGGACGCAGCGTGCAGGTGTGGAAATTGTCAAGCATTCGGAAGGCTCCGATCCCGCATCCGTTGTTTTTGACGCCATTACTGCAGCCAGAGCAAGAAACTGCGATGTGCTGATTGTCGATACCGCAGGCAGACTGCATAATAAGAAAAACCTCATGGAGGAGCTTGCGAAGATCAACCGCATTCTCGAATCCCGTGCGGAGGGCTGTGCAAGAGAAATCCTGCTTGTGCTTGATGCCACAACGGGTCAGAATGCCGTGAATCAGGCAAAGCTGTTCAGCGAGGTGGCAAATATCACTGGTATTGCCCTGACAAAGCTCGACGGTACCGCCAAGGGCGGAATCGTGGTTTCCATTAAGAATGAACTGGGAATCCCCGTCAAGCTTGTAGGCGTTGGTGAGAAGATCGACGATCTGCAGACATTTGATAATGCAAGCTTTGTCAAAGCACTGTTCGATCATTCCACAGATGTGAATCTGAATGAAACATCCGATTCCGAGACGGGGCAGGAGGATGACGAGAATGCATAAGATCGTTCTGGCTACCAATAACAAGAATAAACTCCGAGAGGTACGGGAGATTTTGTTACCTCTTGGCATCACCGTTCTTTCACAGCAGGAAGCAGGCACGAGCGTCAATCCTGAGGAAAACGGTACCACCTTTGCGGCAAATGCCGAAATCAAGGCAAGAGCTGTGTATGAGGAAACGGGACTTCCCGTTATTGCCGATGACAGCGGTTTGTGCGTGGATGCACTCGACGGAGCTCCCGGTGTGTATTCCGCAAGATTTGCCCCTGAGGGGGAGGTATGTGACAAGCTGCTTTCCGTAATGGAAAATGTACCCGAATCGGAGCGGGGGGCAAAATTTGTTTCGTCCATTGCGTTCATGGATGCATACGGAGAACTGACCGTCTGCGAGGGCGAATGCAGAGGAACGATCGGCTATGAAAAAAGAGGAACCAACGGCTTTGGCTACGATCCCGTGTTCATGTACGGGGAGAAATCCTTTGCGGAGCTGACTGCGGAGGAGAAGAATGCAGTGAGTCATCGTGCCAATGCATTGAAAAAACTATATGAAGTACTGAAAGAAAGGTATGGTGAGTGAGATGCTGACAAGCAAGCAGAGAGCGGCATTGCGTGGCATTGCTGCCAACTACGAAACGATTTTCCAGATCGGTAAGGGCGGTATCAATGACAATCTGATCCAGCAGGTGCTCGATGCCCTGCGTAAGCGTGAGCTGATTAAGCTGCGTGTGCTGGACAATTCCATGTATTCTGCACGGGAAGCAGCGGAGGAGATCGCAGCAAAGACAAAGTCAGAGGTGGTACAAGTCATCGGCAGTAAATTTGTCCTGTTCAAAAGAAACCCGCAGGAACCCGTGATCGAACTTCCCAAAAGCAAGTAATGCGTATCGGGATCTTTGGCGGGAGCTTCAACCCGCCGCATAACGGACATCTGCATCTTGCCAAAAGCGTCCATGATGCACTGCAGCTTGACGAGGTTTGGCTTGTACCCGCCAAGCAGCCGCCGCATAAATCTGCCGCTGCCTATGCACCTGCGGAAGACCGTCTTGCAATGTGCAGGCTTGCTGCGGAGGAATTTCCGTGGATGCGGGCGGAGGATTACGAGCTGCGGCAGGAATCGGTGAGTTATTCGTACTATACAGTGACGCATTTTGCGAAGCGGTATCCCGATGCGAAATTCTACCTGCTCATCGGCGGGGATATGCTCCGTACGTTTACGCAGTGGTACCGCTGGCAGGATATTCTGCGGTATACGGCACTTGCAGCGATTGCCAGAGAGCCGGAGGAATATGCAGAGCTTCAAAAATGTGCGGAGGATTTGCGTCAATATGGTGAAATTCACCTTCTGAATGTGGAGACAATTTCCATATCTTCCACAAAAATTCGGGAGAATGCAAAGAAAAGAGAGAATAATTCTTGCTATTTGCCTGAAAAAATAGTACAATATATGAAACAGAGAAATTTGTATTCTGGAAGTGATGATTCGTGTATCGGGTAAAAGATAAAACCGCCTTTCTGGAGCAGCAGCTTTCGCCGAAACGCTTTAAGCACTCCTGCAACGTTGCAAGAGCAGCCAGACAGCTTGCCCAGAAATACGGTGCAGATGTGGAGAAGGCATATTTTGCGGGACTGATGCATGATGTCTGCAAGGAAATGCTGTTTGATGATCAGAAGGCACTGATGCTTGCAGGTGATTTTGCACCGGATGAAGCGGAACTTCGATCGAAAAAAGTATGGCATGGCATTGCAGGAGCGTACTACCTGCAGAAGGAATTCGGAATTACGGACATGGATATTCTCAATGCCGTGCGGTTTCACACGGTCGGCAGGGCGAATATGTCGCTTCTGGAGGAGATCATTTATATTGCAGATATGATTTCCGATGACAGGGATTACAAGGGCGTCGGAAGAATGCGAAAGCTTGCCTATGAAAATCTGCAGGAGGCGATGCTCGAAGCCATTCGGGAATCCGCCGCAGCAATTCTGAAAAAAGGCGTAATGCTGCCGCAGTACAGCATTGCCGCATATAATTATTATCTCATGCTTTTGAGAAATCAATGACGAACTACAGGAATTGTATGATGAATAAGGAGTGAAATGCATGACAACCGAAGAAAAGATCAAAGAAATGGTACAGGCACTGGATGCCAAGCGTGCGGAGGATATCCGTGTGCTGAAGATCACTGAAAAGTCCTCGCTGGGTGATTATTTTGTCATTGCCAGCGGTAACAGCAGCACCCATACCCGTACCCTTGCCGACGAGGTGGATTTCCGTCTTGGACAGAAGGGAATTGAGCCTGCTCACAAGGAGGGAATGAACGGTTCCAACTGGTACATTCTGGACTATTCCGACGTGATCGTCCATGTGTTCTATCAGGAGATGCGAAGCTTCTACCGTCTGGAGCAGCTCTGGGGTGACGCAGAGGATGTGGATATTACACAGTTTCTTGAAAAAGAAGAATAATGGAGTACGCTAAAAAAATAGTCCTTGGAATTTCTGTATATCTGATCGCCAAGGGCGTACTGAATCTGGTGCTTGGCAGTTTTGCCTTCGGCAATATCGTCAGCCTTGCCGTGCAGATTGTGTTTGTTGTGGTGCTTTTGAGCAGAATACGGTATTCCAATTATGTGATTTCCGTGCTCATCGGTATTACAGTCATTCAGAATCTGCCTGCAAATCTTGGCAATCTGCCGGCAAACCTGATTTACCTGCTGGAGGGAATTTTCGACATTGGCGTGATAGCACTGCTGGTGCTTGCAAAGGATGTCAGGGCGTTCTTTGACAGCAAGGATGCATAAGGAAATAACAGCGGAATCAATCCGCTGAAAATGATAAGCTTCGATTACATAGGAAAGAAGGAACTACAATGAAGAAGTACGATTACGAACGAATTGAAAAAAAGTGGCAGGGTTTTTGGGATGATAACAAAACCTTCCGTGCAGGAACCGACTATTCCAAGCCGAAGTTCTATGCACTGGTAGAATTCCCGTACCCATCCGGACAGGGACTGCACATTGGTCATCCGAGACCATATACGGCAATGGATATCGTGTCCAGAAAGCGTCGTCTGGAGGGCTACAATGTGCTGTTCCCGATGGGCTGGGACGCATTCGGTCTGCCGACAGAGAATTTTGCCATCAAGAACAAGATTCATCCTGCCATCGTAACTGAAAAGAATGTGGCACGCTTCAAGGAACAGCTCAAGTCACTGGGACTGTCCTTTGATTGGGAGCGTGAGGTAAATACCACCGATCCCGATTATTTCAAGTGGACGCAGTGGATCTTCATCCAGCTTTTCAAGAAGGGACTTGCCTACAAGAAGGAAATGGCAGTAAACTGGTGTACTTCCTGTAAGGTCGTACTTGCAAACGAGGAAGTTGTCGGCGGCTGCTGTGAACGCTGCGGCGGTGAAGTAGTCCGTAAGGTCAAGAGCCAGTGGATGCTGAAAATTACAGAGTATGCCCAGAAGCTCATTGATGATCTGGACGAGGTAAATTACCTCGACAGAATCCGTACCACACAGATAAACTGGATCGGCCGTTCCGAGGGTGCAGAAGTGGATTTCGAAACCACTGCAGGCGATACTCTGACTGTCTATACCACTCGTCCCGACACCCTGTTCGGTGCAACCTACATGGTAATCGCTCCCGAGCATCCGATGGTTGCAAAATGGGCTGACAAGCTGGAAAATAACGATGAAATCGCTGCATATCAGGAGATGGCAGCAAAGAAGTCCGACTTTGACAGAACCGAGATGAATAAGGACAAGACCGGTGTGCAGCTCAAGGGCGTTCGTGCGGTGAATCCTGTAAACGGCAAGGAGATTCCGATCTTCATTTCCGACTATGTCCTCATGAGCTACGGTACAGGTGCCATCATGGCAGTTCCCGCACATGATGAGCGTGACTGGGAGTTTGCAAAGGTATTCGGCATTGATATGGTTGAAGTTGTTGCAGGCGGCAATATCGAAGAGGCTGCATTTACAGATTGTGCAACAGGCGTTATGGTAAACAGCGGTTTCCTGACAGGTCTGAGCGTAGAGGACGCAAAGGTAAAGATTAAGGACTGGCTGGAGGAAACCGGAAAGGGACACCGCAAGGTAAACTTCAAGCTCCGTGACTGGGTATTCAGCCGTCAGAGATACTGGGGCGAGCCGATTCCGCTGGTAAACTGCGAGAAGTGCGGCTGGGTGGCGATCCCCGAGGAAGAACTGCCGCTGCGTCTGCCCGATGTGGAAAGCTATATGCCCACCGATAACGGCGAATCCCCGCTGTCCACACTGGAGAGCTTCATCAATACCACTTGTCCGTGCTGCGGAGGTCCCGCAAAGCGTGAAACCGACACCATGCCCCAGTGGGCAGGATCCTCATGGTACTTCCTGCGTTACTGCGATCCGAAGAATGATCAGATGCTTGCCTCCAAGGAAGCAATTGACTATTGGATGCCCGTAGACTGGTATAATGGCGGTATGGAGCATACCACACTGCATCTGCTCTATTCTCGTTTCTGGAACAAGTTCCTCTATGACATCGGCAGTGTCGCACATAAGGAACCGTACATGAAGCGTACCTCCCATGGTATGATCCTGGGTGAGGAT
>JAZNUR010000103.1:0-2519 GCA_045592405.1 Oscillospiraceae bacterium | reverse complement strand
CCTCTTTCAAAAACAGTCCACCGGACTGTTTTTGAAATTCACCCCCGTGCAGAGCTCACGTTGTTTTAAGTATTTCGCTCACTGCAGTGAGCGACAAGAGGCTCTGCCACTTGTCCCCGCAAGCCTTTTGAAAAAGTCTTGTGCGAAAACTTTTCAGATTGCTCCGCCTTAGGAGGGATGATATGGCTAAATTTTACCCGTTATTCAGTTCCAGCAGTGCGAATGCGTCCTATGTTGGCGGCAGAAATGCCGGAATTCTCGTGGATGCAGGTGCAAGCTGCAAGAAAATTCTGGAGGCTCTCAGCAGGAACGGGCTGCAGAAACAGTGCGTGCAGGGAATTTTTATCACGCACACGCACAGCGATCATGTGCAGGGACTGCGTGTGCTGGCGGCAAAGCTGAATGTGCCGGTGTATGCGACTTCACGCAGTCTGGAAACGCTTGAAAGCAAGGGCTGCATTCCCAAAGGGATCAGGACGATTGCCGTGGATACCGGTGCAGTCTGCTGCGGTGATTGCGAAATCACGGCGTTCCCGACGATGCATGATGCACCGGGAAGCTGCGGTTACAGAATACATACGGCGGATGACAAATTCTGTGCGGCGTGCACGGATCTCGGCGTTGTTACGCCGGAGGTGCGAGGGGCTTTGCAGGGCTGTGAGATGGTACTGCTGGAGTCGAATTATGATCCGACGATGCTGCGGAACGGGCCGTATCCGCCGGAGCTGAAACGGCGGATTGCCTCGGAATACGGGCATTTATCCAATGAGGACAGTGCCTCGCTGGCGGAGTTTTTGGTGCAGAACGGTACAACGAGAATTCTGCTCGGGCATCTGAGTCCCCACAACAACACGCCGCAGAAGGCGGCACAGGCGGCTGCCGAGGGACTGCGGAATTTCACGAATGGTATGGATTATCTGCTGGGAATTGCACCGGTGGAAACGCAGGGAGGAGCAGTGATTTTCTGATGCTGGTACAGCTTTTGACGGTTGGAAAGCAGAAAGAGCCGCATCTGACGGCGGCACAGGAGGTTTACAGAAAGCGGCTGACGCCGTTTTGCAAATTCGAATTCACGCAGCTGCCTGCGGTTCGGCTTTCCGACAAGCCGTCGGAAAAGGAAATAGCGGCGGCACTGGAGCAGGAGGCGGCAGCGATCCGCAAGGCGAGCAGGGGCGTGATGATCGCTATGTGCATCGAGGGCAAACAGATGGGCAGCGAAGCGTTTGCAAAGCTCCTGACGGAGGAAATTCCGATGCGTGACAGTGCGGTGACGTTTGTCATCGGCAGTTCCTTTGGACTTGCCGAAAGCGTCAAGAGAGAGGCGTTTCGCAGGCTGTCAATGTCGGAGATGACCTTCCCTCATGCGTTGGCATCCGTGATGCTCATGGAGCAGGTTTACAGGGCGTATCAGATCGACAGAAATACGGGCTACCACAAATAGGCGGCGGGGAGCCCCCGCCGTGAGGATTCAAAGGTGGCAGTCTTCAGCGGGTGGAGGGTACGCAGTACCCTCCATATATAGCCCCTCCCCTCGGGGAGGGGTTGGGGTGGGGGCAATCTTGAAGGGCAGTTCTCCGAAAAGGTATCTATTGTGAATTATCGGAGTAATAAAAGAACAATCAGGAGGAGATTTTCATGGCGAAAGCAATGACACTGACCTACGAGGCAGGAGAAAATTTATATGTGAATGTGACAAACCGCTGTCCGTGCAGGTGCACGTTCTGTATCCGCAACAACGGCGACGGGGCATACGGTTCGGATCCGCTGTGGCTGGAGCATGAGCCGGACATGGCGGAAATGCAGGCGGATCTCGCAAAACGGGATCTTTCAAAGTACAAGAGCATTGTGTTCTGCGGCTATGGCGAACCGCTGATGCGTCTGAAATTCGTCTGCGAGCTGGCAAAGTACCTGCGTGAGATCAAGCCCGACGTATATCTGCGGCTAAATACCAACGGTCTTGCGGATATTTACAATGCACAGGAAGCCGGCGGCACGGCGGCACAGCAGGTTTCGGCGGTGTTTGACAAGGTTTCCATCAGTCTTAACGGCGGCAATGCGGAGGTTTACAACCGTGTGACAAGACCGCAGGGCGGCGGTGACGCACCGTTTGAGACAATGCTGCAGTTTGCAAAGACCTGCAAGGAGCTGGGAATTTCCGTGATGTTCACGGTGGTGGATGTCATTTCCCCCGAGGAGATCGCACAGGCACAGGATGTTGCGGATTCTCTTGGTATTGTGCTGGATGTGAGAGAGTACATTCATTGATGAATATGCGTTCCTCCGCGGAGGCGGGGGATTTTATTTAGAAATGATATTCCGGATAGTTTTAAGCACCGCTGCGGCGGTGCTTTTTGCATAATGGTATAGATATTAGAGTATTGTTAGTGTACTATAATTTTCTTACTGCACTGCAATATGTGGGGGGGAACCCAAAGGGAAGGGGGAGCATTTTCCCTTCCCCTTTGTTTTTTTCCCCCCCCCCCCCCCCCCCCCCCCCCCCCCCCCCTCTGTGCGGATCT
>JAZNUR010000102.1:0-12356 GCA_045592405.1 Oscillospiraceae bacterium | reverse complement strand
AGCTGCCTTCGGAGGCTCCGTCGGCGGCTCTGTGGGCTTTTCTGCTACATCAAAAGCGTCGATTCTGCCCATGATGAACTTTACGATCTGGACAACGTCCACCACTTCGAATTCGCCGTTTTCGTCAACATCCGCTGCAAGAGCTGCTGCCGCACTCGGGAAATCCTTCACAAGACCCTTCTTTGCACACGCAAGGTCAAATCCATTCACCGTGCCGTTCATGTCGATATCGGCCTGGATGACATTTACTGCACCGGAACCTTCAATCTCTGTTCCCGGCAGAGCACCGATCACATGATCCACATAGAAGCTGGTCGTACCGCTTTCGGTTTCCAGATAGATTTCCATATTGGACGCATCCGCAGGAATCTTATATTCGGTATTGGCAAGCTGTACCCACTCGCCCTTGATTGCTGTTGCTGACGCAATGGTGTCATACTGTGTTTCACCGCTTGCGTTGGTATACTGCAGCTTCATCATAACAGTTTCTGCTGCACTGCCTTCGTTCTGCATTACTTCTGCACTGAAGCTGTAGGACTCGCCCTTCTTAAAATAGGAAGTGCTCAGCTTTTTCGTTGCACCGTTCCAAGAAGCGGTACGGTCGCTGACGTAGAGTGCACGATCGCCCTGGTATGCTTCCTTATTGGTTGCACCAACGCTTGCACCGCCTCTGCCCGTCCAGCCGTCATCGCTCTTTTCGAAAGTGCTGTTGAAATAGTAGCCTTCCTCGGAAGGTCCGCCGCCGGAACCGCTGAACTGCCACCAGTCCACATTGAACAGGAAGCCGCTGCCGCCGGAATATCTAAAGTACAGATCATGCTCACCCTCTGCACCGGCAACATCACAGGAAACCTCCTGCCAGTTCTGCCAGCCGCCGGTTCCGGTAACATTACAAGTACCTACTACAGGACCGGTCACACTGTCGAGATGAATCTCGATCTTACCGCCGCTTTCAGCGGAAGCCACGCTTGCGGTGAAGGAAGTTGCACCTTCACCGAAATCAACGCCTTTTACCTTAATATAATCGCCATTTTCGATGTTGGCAACATTCATGCCGCCTTCGCTGCATTTTTCTGTTTCTACGCCGGATTCCCAGCAGATCTTTTCCGCTTCATTTCGGATATACGGATCCACCGCTTCGATCTGTGCCGGACCATTCTTGTTATTGGAAAGCTTCGGGATGGTACCATCTGCATTGTAGGAAAATTCTTCGATGCAAACGGAACGTGTAAAGCCGCCGCCTCCGGGCAGCGAGCCGTTATGATACGCAAAATAGGACTTGCCTCTGTAATCCACGATACCAGGATGATTGGTGAAACTGCCGCCGCCCGTTGCACTCGATGACATGATCTCACCACGGAATGTCCACGGACCTGTGGGGTTCGGGCTTGTGGAATAGCAGATATTCTCCGGAATACCGGATGCCGCATAAACCATGTAATAGAGATTGCCACGCTTGTAGAACCAAGGGCCTTCCTCATACAGTGTGGGATGACGTTCATCACCATTCGGTCTTGATCCAAAACCAGCTGTTGTCAGTTCAATTTTGTTCACCTGACCGGAATAGGAGATCATATCCTCATTGAGCTTAACATAGTTCAGTGTGGGGTTACCAAAATAGAGATACGCCTGCCCATCATCATCAATGAATACAGTGGGGTCGATATAGTCCCAGTTCGGGCCGATCAGAGGCTTTCCGAGTGCATCCTTGAACGGACCTGTGGGGGAGTCGGAAACGCCGACACCAATCGCACGACCGCCGGTAACAGCAGGTACGAGTGTTACATACAGATAGAACTTGCCGTTGCGTTCAATACACTGTGCAGCCCATGCCGTATTCTCTTCTGCCCAGGAGAAATCAGAATAGCTGAGCACGGAACCGTGATCGGTCCAGTTCTGCATATCTGTAGAGGAAAAGCACTTCCAGTCCGGCATTGTGAAGTAAGTAGAACCATCCAGATCGTGGCTGGTATAAATATACATTGTATCGTCATATACCATCGGTGCCGGGTCGGCAGTATAATTCGTCTGGACAATTGGGTTGTCCGCAAAAATTGTAGGCGTACACGACAGAACAGCAGTCATTCCGAGGACCGCTGCAACTGCAGTGCGTATCATTCTCTTCATAATGACCCCTCCTTAAATAAATATATAATTTATCATATCAAAATTTGTCCACATTTGCAACCCACTATTTAACGTTTTGGTGGATTTTTTTAAGATACTTTTGTGGATTATGTTCATTTGCAACAATGGGTATACATTTCAGCAGAAATCAGAATACAAACAGACTCCCCGATCAAAATATCTTCTATGATCGGGGAGCCATATTGCATTATTTTCAGATTCCGTTCAGGAACTTATTTCCACGGGACAGCGGACGGGTTTGATTTCCGACACTTACAGTTTTTGTCAAAACTCGGATTGCAGGCATAGAAGTTTTTGGCATTGAGCTGATCCTGCGTCATACGCATGATCTCGCCGAATCTCTGGAAATGCACGATTTCCCGTTCACGCAGATAACGAATGGGATCAATGACATCCGGATCATCTGCAAGACGGAGAATATTCTCATAGGTTGCTCTCGCCTTCTGTTCCGCAGCCATATCCTCTGCAAGGTCGGCAAAGGCATCCCCTTTGGACTGAAAATATGCGGCTGTGAACGGCACTCCCACTGCAGATGCGGGGTAAAGGGCAGTTGCATGGTCAACAAAATACTTGTCAAATCCGCTTTTCTTGATTTCCTCCATGGAAAGATTGCGTGTCAGCTGATACACAATGGCAGAAATCATCTCTACATGAGCAAGCTCCTCCGTACCGATATCTGTCAGAAGTCCCTTCGCCTCATTCGACGGCATGGAATACCGCTGGTTCAGATAGCGAAGTGCAGCTGCCAATTCACCGTCGGGACCGCCAAGTTGACTTAAAATCACCTGTGCCATCTTCGGGTTGGGGTTCTTGATATTCACAGGATACTGCAGTTTTTTTTCATATGACCACATAAATCAGTTCGCCTCCTTTTCCCATGGATAAGGACCCTTCACCCAATCCCACTCTTTTTCGTTATCCGTCTGAATGTGGGTAATCGGGCCGAAACGGCGGACGTATTCATCCACTGCTTCCTGTCGGAGTGAGCGGTATTTGCGGAACAGATGCATCGCCTCTCGGCACTGCGTATGCGTATCCAGATACAGTGCAAGATCGTACAGGGCAAAGTCATACTTGCGGATGACCTGCATCAGCTGATTGCGGTTTTTCATTTTCCGCTCCCCCCTTCCATTCCGGAAAAGGGCTTGTCAAGTACCGGAAACATCGTTCCACGACACATTCCCGTATCGGCTTCGTAAACATCGCCCCACATCTGATATGGCACATATGCCATTCCGGGCGGCGTATCCTCCGGAAATACTGTCATGGGCTGGGGCAGCAGTCCGTTGTCGCAATCGTCCGTCTGCATCGGAAGCAATACGGCATCCATGGACTGTGCCATGCGTTCAAATGCATGAAGCTCCATATCAACATCGCCTTTCTTGCGAAAGACGCTCCTTTCTGGGTTTTCGCATGGTCGCCCATGCGTATTACATCGTATGCGGGGATTGCGTAGGGTGTGCCTGTCTGTGTAAATACAAAAATGCCCCGTCATACAGACGGGGCACCAGCTTGTGAAATATAATTTTTGCGTTATTTCAGACCGCCTTCAGCGGGAAAATAAATGTTTTAAGGCACTATACATCGGGAATTTATATTACTTCTGCGGTGTTTCCGCATTCTCCGTACTTTCCTTCTTCATGCCCATCAGCTGCATTCCGATGATGATCACGCCGCCGATGATAAAGAACAGCCAGTTGAATGTGCCAAAGCTCAGAGCCTCCTGCGGCACATCCAGCGTCTGCGGGCCAACAACAACGGAATAGAGAGAACCAAGCATCAGACCGATGATCAGATACACTGTCATGCTGCGGAACTTTTCAAGTGCGATCCGGATCAGACGGACAATGGATACAATACCGGTAATCACACCCAGACCGAACACAACCAGAATCGGGAAATACTCAAAATTCAGGTGCATCAGTTCCTTGATGGCATTGATGATCGCAACGTACAATCCGAAAATCAAAAGCAGCGTTGAGCCGGAAATTCCCGGAAGCACCATCGCACAGATGGCAATTGCACCGGCAAAAAATACATAGAAATACGTTCCGATGCTCGGATCCTGAATGCTGACGGAATTTCCGCCGCCGCCCACTGTGAAATAGGAAAGCAGTACAACCAATGCAGCTCCGATCAGCAGTGCAAACGCCGCCAGCGGCTTTTCCTTCAGGCATTTGCGTTCCTCGTAAATCACAACCGGAATTGCAAATAGTATGAACCCTATGAACAAGGACGAAATGCTGTAAATATGCTTTTCAAACACGGCAGTCAGCACCAGTACCGACGCACCGAAGCCGATCAGCCAGCCAATACCAAGTTTGATCAGATAAATCAGGGCATTCTTTTTTTTCTCCATATTCCCCATCATCAGATCGTTGAGGGAACCAATGAAATTATCGTAGAATCCCATCAGAAACGCCACGGTTCCGCCGGAAACACCCGGCACACTGTCCGCCAGTGCCATGCAGAAACCATGGATCATGGTCATAATCAGTTTTTTCAAAAATCATACACTCCTTATCATTCCGCCATCGGCATTGTTTTTTACAGTATAACATACTATTCCTGAAAATACCAGTGCATTTACGAAGATTTAACAAAGGTTTTTCGGGAAGCTAACAAAATCACAGCAATTGCATCAGAAATACACCGAGCAGCACCGCACCTGCCGCCGAAAGCGGAAATCCCAGTGCCGCACAGACTATGCTGTAGCGGTCAAACAAAACGCACAGCTTTCCGAATTGCCGAAACCGCACGCTGCATTCCTTTCTGCGATAGATCAGATTCTGCAAAATCCCCTCCGCAGGGTAGGTATTGCGATATTCTCTGCCATCAATCCGATAAACGGCATTTCCCAATTTTCCGGTTTTATCAATTCTGAGAAATTCCGCCCGATGCTTTTTTGCAAGCAGCAGAAATACGACGCTCACAGCAAAGAACAAAGTCATGAGAAGCAGCAGAATCTCCAGAATCCAGAGAATCCCTTGCACGATCACTCCGATGCTTATGCCCAGAATCAGCAGCAGTATTATGATAACAACTGCCGCAATCAGTATTTCCATTTGTTTCCTCCATTATGATACATGATCGGAATCCAATGAAAGATAATAATTTGCAAGATACAGTGAACCGCAGATTACCACTGCACCATGGGAGCCTTTTGCCCATCTGATCGCATAGGGCAGAGCGTCTGCAAGCTCCATGGCCGATGCCATGGCGTGCTGTCTGACAAATGCCGCCGCAAGCTCCTCCTTAGGAAGTACTCCCTCCGTAAAACCATCCACGCAGAGCACCTTTCGCAGAACCAGTGCCAGCTGAAATGCAGCCGCATTCTGATCCTTTGTACCCGTCATGCCGCAAATGCCGATCCAGTTTTCCACGCCGCTTTCATCCAATGCACGCACCAATGCTCCCACGCCGTCCGCATTATGACCGCCGTCAAGAATGACAAGCGGATTTTCCTGCAGAATCTGAATGCGTGCAGGAACCTGTGTTTCCGCAAGTGCGGACTGCACGGCAGTTTCCGGCAGAACATAGCCACGATTCCGCAGAACTTCCACAGCTTCCAGTACCGTCACAGCATTGCTGATCTGGTGTCTGCCGCCCATTTTCAGCGTATAGGGCTTGCCATGATAGGTAAATCGGCTGCCCGTGAGCGAACAAGCTTTGATCTCACAGCGGCTCATATCGGGAATATGGCAGGGACACTGCTTCTCATACGCCGTACGTTTCAGGACTTCCAGAGCATCGGGCTTGGAATCGGCGGAAAACACCGCTTCGCTTCCTGTTTTGATAATGCCTGCTTTCTGTTCGGCGATCTGTGCAAGTGTGCTGCCGAGCACCTGCATATGATCCATGGAAACGGATGTGATAATGCTCACAAGGGGCGGTGCGATGATGTTGGTGGAATCGACAAGTCCTCCGATCCCAGTTTCCAGTACGACCACATCGGCACGTTCACGGCGGAAATAGAGCATCGCAATTGCCATGGTGATCTCAAACTGGGAATACCCCTCATCCCCCACCGCATCTGCAACCGCATTGCAGATTTCCGTGAATGCATCCTTCGGAATATCCTCGCCGTTCAGTCGGATCCTGTCACGATAGTGACGGATATAGGGAGAGGTCAGCGTACCGGTGCGATAACCGCTTTTCCTGAGAATATTTGTGCAGTATTCTGCAACCGAACCTTTTCCGTTCGTGCCGGCAATGTGGATGAAGTGCAGGGAATCCTGCGGATCCCCCACTGCTGTCATCAGCTTTTTTGCACGGCTTAAATCCTTTATGGGTGTTCCGCTGCGGCTGAAGCCGTCAACGAAAGCCCTTGCCTGTTCGTAATGCATCAGGACTTTGCAGCGTGAAGCATATCACGCAGGAATGCGTTTTTCTCCATGATTACAGAAAGAACAACACCGATCACACAGCCCGTAAAGCCCTGAATGATGTTGGCGGGAATTGCAGCAACTGCACCCATTCCCATACCAAGAACCACAGATTCGTAGAGGAAATAGCCCGTCATCATGATCAATGCGGCTGCCAGTGCACCGAGATACTGTCCCTTATGACCGTTCATTTTCTTGAAGATTGCCCATGCTGCCAGAGCCATGCACGCCTTAATGACGAACGTAGCAGGTGCGTAAATCGCATAGCCGCTGAAAATATCCGCCATCATGGTGCCGATACCGGCTGCGGCAACGCCATACACGCCGCCGATATACCATGCACAGAGCAGAACGATGCTGTCGCCGAGATTGATATAACCTCCGGTTGCGGGAACTGGAATCTGGATCACCATGGTGCAGATGCACGCCAGTGCCGCAAGCAGTGCGGAAAATACAAGTCTGCGTACGCTGTTTGTTTTCATTCTCATAAAAACCACTCCTTAAAAACCATTGACTGTTCTTCTGAACACCGATTACTTGTAAGCTTCCATAGAAGCAAGGATTTTATCCATCTTCTCCTGTGCCTTGGCAAGCTTTGCCTGCTCTGCAGCAATGAGCTGCTCGGGAGCTTTGGCGAGGAATCCCTGATTATTCAGCTTTCCGTTCAGGAAGTCAATATCCTTCTGTACCTTTGCCTTTTCCTTTTCCAGACGTGCCAGCTCCTTTTCCTTGTCAACGAGCTGATCCATCGGAATGAAAATTCTGGCTGCATCGGTCACTGCACCTGCACAATTCTGCATTTCGAACTTGTCACCGGTTTCCACTTCGGATGCGGACGCAAGCTTTTCAAAGAAGATGGAAGCTCCTGAAAACAGCTCTGCGTCAGCAGTTTCAATATACAGCTTTGCCTTAACGGACGGCGGTACATTCAGCTCTGTACGGGTATTTCTGACAGCCTTGATTGCAGAAATGATCTTCTCAAATGCATTTTCGTCCGCTGTGAAATCAATGCTCTCGTCAAATGTCGGATAGCTCTCCAGCATGATCATGCTGTCGTCGCCCACAAGCACCTGCCAGATCTCCTCCGTAATGAACGGCATGAACGGATGCAGAAGCTTGAGCATACCCTGCATTGCCCATACGAGAACTGCCTGTGCGGATGCCATTGCATCGCCAGCCGTGGTCAAATCCTTGCACGGCATACCCTCATGTTCGGCAGAATCCTGACTCACATTCGGGCAGCCTGCCTGAATTCTCGGCTTTGTCAGCTCGATGTACCAGTCGCAGAACACATCCCAGATAAAGTCATAGATCTTGGTGCAGGCAACGCCCAGCTCGAACTTGTCAAGGTTGTCGTTGACTTCCTTTGCAAGACGGTTGAACTTATTCACCAGCCACTTATCCTCGATGGTAAGATTCTCCGGAAGTCCCTTGAATTCGAAATCCTCGGGCAGGTTCATCATGATGAAACGTGATGCATTCCAGAGCTTGTTGGCAAAGTTTCTTGCTGCCTTTACCTTATCGTCGATATAACGCATATCATTTCCGGGGGAATTTCCGGTTGCCAGCATGAATCGCAGAGCATCCGCACCGTACTGGGAAATAACCTCCAGCGGATCAATGCCGTTGCCGAGGGACTTGGACATCTTTCTGCCCTGTGCGTCACGCACCAGACCGTGAATGAGAACGGTATCAAACGGAGCCTTGCCCATATTCTCCATACCGCTGAACATCATGCGGACTACCCAGAAGAAGATGATGTCATAGCCCGTAACAAGTGTGTTCGTCGGGTAGAAATACTTCAGATCGTCAGTCTGCTCCGGCCAGCCGAGTGTGGAGAACGGCCACAGTGCCGAACTGAACCATGTATCCAGCGTATCGGGATCCTGACGCATGGGCTTTCCGCACTTCGGACAGCAAGCGGAATCCTCCTTGGTAACCACCATTTCACCGCATTCGTCGCAGTAGAACGCAGGGATCTGATGTCCCCACCAGATCTGACGGGAAATACACCAGTCACGGATGTTTTCCAGCCAGTGGAAATAGATCTTATCAAAACGCTCGGGAACGAACTTGGTATCGCCCTTCTTGACTGCGTCGATCGCAGGGCCTGCCAGAGGCTTCATCTTAACAAACCACTGTGTGGAAACCTTCGGCTCAACCGTAGTGCCGCAGCGATAGCAGGTACCTACATTATGGCTGTATTCCTCGATCTTCACGAGTGCACCCTCGGCTTCCAGATCGGCAACGATCGCCTTTCTTGCCTCAAATCTGTCCATACCCGCATACTTCGGATAATCCTCCGTGATCTTGGCATCATCGGTCATAACGTTGATGATCGGCAGATTATGACGCAGACCTACTTCAAAGTCATTCGGGTCGTGTGCCGGTGTGATTTTTACAACACCCGTTCCAAATTCCATTTCTACATACTCATCCGCAACAACAGGAATTTCACGATGAACCAGCGGCAGAATGAGCATCTTGCCAACCAGATCCTTGTAACGCTCATCGTTCGGATTAACTGCAACCGCAGTATCACCCAGCAGTGTTTCCGGACGGGTGGTTGCCAGCTCCAGGTACTGATCGGAATCCTTCACCTGATAACGGATGTGCCAAAAGTGTCCTGCCTGATCCTCATACTCTACCTCCGCATCGGAGAGGGATGTCAGACATTTCGGACACCAGTTGATGATACGCTCACCACGGTAGATCAGTCCCTTTTCGTAGTACTTGACAAATACTTCCTTGACTGCTTTGGAACAGCCCTCGTCCATGGTGAAACGCTCTCTGTCCCAGTCGCAGGAGGAGCCCAGCTTCTTGAGCTGTTCCACGATTCTGCCGCCGTACTGACGCTTCCATTCCCATGCACGCTCCATGAAGCCGTCCCTGCCCAGATCTTCCTTTGTTACACCCTCCTTACGCATTGCTTCCACGATTTTCGCTTCTGTCGCAATTGCCGCATGGTCGGTGCCGGGCAGCCAGAGTGTGCAGTAGCCACGCATTCTCTTCCAACGAATGAGAATGTCCTGCAGGGTTTCATCCAGTGCGTGTCCCATATGCAGCTGACCTGTGATGTTTGGAGGGGGAATTACAATTGTATAGGGTGTTTTATTCTCGTCGATCTCTGCGTGGAAACAGCCACGCTTCACCCATTCGCCGTAAATCCTGTCCTCGAATTCTTCGGGACAATAGTTTTTTGCAAGTTCCTTTGCCATGTTACAGACTCCTTTTCATAAATTTCCGGATGCAAAAAACGCCCCGAGCCAAAGCTCAGGGCGAACATTTTCTGTCCGTGTTACCACCTGAATTCGGATGCACCGCATCCGCACTCACACAACGGGAGAATCCCTCCGATTGCATTCTCTGTAACGGGAGAACCCGCCGGAAACTACTGGAGCTTTGCCTGTTCGAACCGGAACTCAGGGGCTACCTTCGGATGCTCTGCACGAATCCTTACACCTGCCGGATCCTCTCTATGCTGCCAGTGCACCGTACTCCTCCCCGTCAACGTTTTTGATGGATATTGTACATTCATTATTATATCGGATTATGTGGAATTTGTCAAGTGCTTTGTGTGGATTTTTCAGAGAAATCAACTCGGCATTCTATGACACACCTGCATTTTAGGGTGAAAAATGTATGGGACGTAAAATTTTTTCTGACATCTTGCAAAAATATAACAAAAATGGTATAATTATGGTACACTTATTCTTTAAAAAGGAGCGGATACTATGCGGAAGTTGATGGAAACGGCAGCAGCAGCTCTGCTTTCCGCCGCAATGATTGTTTCGTCACTCCCCCAATGCAGCGTTTCCGCTGACATTGTCCCGAATCCCGTGATCAGCCGCAGCTGTCCGGTGTATTGCGGCAGCGGTCAGGGAAATTCTGCAAATGATGAGCATTATTTTTCATTCTGGTCCGGCAATTCTCCCGATTATCTTGCCTATGACCTGTCAGGCATTCCCGAAGCTGAACGGCACAGCGTCATTGCTGCATGGCACAATGCAACGGGACAGTATGATCCTTCTATTTTAAACGGGGGGTCTACCATCGGCGTGCCCAGCACCTACACGATTGAAGTGAATGCTGCCGAGGGCGGCACTTATCCGGAGGACGGATGGGTGGTCGTGGACACGGTTACGGATAATACACTGCATTCCCGTCAGCATTTGGTGGAGATGGAGGGATACAACTGGATACGAATCAACATTGCCGAATCCGACGGCAAAGCGGGCGGCAGCGTCAGCATCCAGCTTGATATCCACAATATTTCCGATGGTATTGCCGACAGCTGGATCTTTTTCGGCGATTCCATTACAGCCTGCGGTATGATGAACTGTTATGGCACAAGCTTTGCAGAATTGATCAATACCATCGACAGCCGTTATTTCCCCGTACAGGAAAACGGCGGAATCGGTGGAATTCTCAGCACGGACGGCAAAAACAACATTGACCGCTGGCTGTCCACGTTCCCCGGCAAGTATGTCAGCATTGCCTATGGCACGAATGATGCATGGGGCAACCAGACCGGAGCAGAGCAGTATTATGAGAATACTGTCTACATGATCGAAGCCATTCTCAAGCTTGACAAAACACCCATACTTTCCACCATTCCCTACGCATCGGAAAACGGTGTGAATCTTTATCTGGATGACTACAATGCGGCGGTGCATAAAATTTACGAGGAATATCCACAGGTTGTGAAGGGACCTGATTTTGACGCTTTCTTCCGTGAAAACCCCGAATTGTTAAGCGGTGACGGCGTGCATCCGAGCAGCGAGGGATATGCGGCAATGCGGCAGCTCTGGGCGGATACGATGTATGCAAACGTATATACTTCAGATTTCGAAGACTGCGAGCCTTCCCTTACCCCCGGAGATATCAACTATGATTCCCACATCGACGTTCTCGACGTCATTCTCCTGCAGCAATACCTGCTGCAGCAGGCAGAATTCAACATTGACACGTTCCGTGCAGCCGACTGTAATGGCGATAGTGCGGTTAACGCATTTGATCTTGCGATGATCAAACGCAAAATATTCTCTGAATAATTACCATGGAGGTTTCTGATGACAAATCCCGACACAACAAAGAATACGGCGGATGTTCCGATTTCTTCCCTCTCCCCCGATGAGATCCGCAAACTTGCGGAGAAAGGAAACGCCGAGGCACAGGTTGCCCTTGCCGACCATCTCGGAAGATCCTGGGGCAGCAAGGAAGAACAGCTTAAATGGCTCAGTCAGGCCTATCTGCAGGACAACGTGGTAGCAGCATGGAAAATCGGCTGCTTGTACGCCAAGGAATACCATGATAACGAGACTGCTCTGATCTGGTACGAACGAGCAGCAGAACGTGGATTTACGATTGCCATGATGTCCATCGTGTATCATTATCTTTCAAAAATCACATATGATTCCTACGAAACGATGCTGGCAGGATACGAAACCGCATTTGCATGGCTGATCAAAGCCACGCAGAAGGGCAACGTACATTCCTACCGCACATTCGCCGATTTCTGTTTCTTCGGTGTTCAGATGGATCAGGATTATACACAGGCGATCCGCTATTATGAACGTGCTGCCGAGGGCGGAGATGACATCGCCTGCGTAATGCTCTGGTACTGCTACAAGTACGGCAAGGGCGTTGAACGTGACAAGGAAAAGGTTCGGTACTGGTTCGGCAAATGCCGGAAGATCAACCACCGCATCCCCCTGCGACATCATCTCGCAGGCTGGAAAAAAGTGGCAAGACGCTATAAGGGTGCTTACAGCATGGATTTACGCAAGTATGTGCTTTAGCTCGTATTGACACAAATGAGGC
>JAZNUR010000101.1:0-2515 GCA_045592405.1 Oscillospiraceae bacterium | reverse complement strand
CTCAGCCTTGATCATTCCGTTCAGAACTGGCGCAAGATAACCGATCGCTTCGCCTGTGTTTACGTCAAGATGTCCACAGTAAAAGCGGATTGCATCCTCCACAAATTCGCTTTGTGAACGGCATGCTGTATCCTTAATGTGAGATTCCACAAGCTTTTTGGTTTTTGGATACAACCAGAATGCGTATTTTTCTTTGTTCTCCATATTCCCTCACTTTCTGTCGTAACACTTCACGGCTTGCTTGTTTTTCCGCAGTTTTCGTGCTTATGGGAGATTCCAACACCATAATCGTAACACCTGCCGATTTTACGACCCTGTTTGCGAACTTCCCACATTGTCCGTATCTTCGGCGAGCTTTGCTCGTCGATGTGATTGCGTCGGGGGGCTACAACCCCGACGCTTTAACCTGCAATCTTCTCAAACCCAAAATCAATACCGCTTTCGTGGGACTGCTCATGCCTTAGCAGGTCGTGGCAAATCACGTTGATGGGGATGCCGCCCTGTTTTAGGGCGGCACAGTTGGTCAACTAACCTCCTCTTCGACAGATGAGGACGCCCTGAATCAGGGCCCCCAACACAGTTCAATCGGCACAGCATCTCACGCTTGCGATTTTGACCCCTTTCACCCCGATTGCGATCGGGGTTCGTGGCTCTCTGCTCATTCATTGGATGCGCAATACCCTGCACAGCTTGCAGGTCGTCCAGCCCCGACTGCGATCTTAGTTTTTGCCCCGATTTTTGCCCAGCCCGTTTTCGATTGCATTTCTGCGGTGCTTTTCCCGCAAATCTGCGCTCATGGGCACTCTCGGATTGACGGTCAGCAGCGATTTCGGGAAGCAAAACGTATATCCCCCGAACTGATCTTCCGACACTTTCTGATACAGATTCGGATGACTTTCACAGCGTTCAGTGAGCTTGCGGATGAGCTTGGGATTGTAGGTGTAGACTTCACAATCAGCTTCCGCTTCGTTGAAGGTGATGATGGTTTCTCTTTCGTAATTCGTCAGCATAAAACATCCTTTCATCATTGGCAGAAGAGAAAAAAGCGCACTTGCATCTTTTCTTCTTCTGCAGATAAATAAATATCCCTTCGTCTTGTTCCATTCATCTTGTTAGGGTGTACCTGACAACACAAGCTGTGTCGTTATTTACACTACGGTAAATTGATTTCATAGCTGTTGCTGCGCATGACCTGTCTGCGGTAGTTTCGTGTTACGGTGATGATGTTTTTCTCTTCCAACTGTTTGACTGCTTTCACAACGGAACTGCGTGAGATGTGACAGTCACTTACAATGCGATTGTAGCTGGGAAAGCATTTTCCTGTGACAGAGTTTCTGCACTTGCACAGATAACAGAGCACATAGAACTCTATCGGCGTGAGCTTCATTTCAAATGTGCTATTGGGGATGCGGGTGAAGTTTTCCATGGCATCGTTCCTTTCGGTTTTTGATTGTTCCGGATCAATCTATGTTTTGATTATATCGCAGCCTTGACAGAATTGCAATGGTTTTGTATAATATTCTTTGTAGTGATGTCGATTGTCTAAAAACGATGAAATCTACATTATCCAAAACGGAGGGAGAATATGAAGAAGGATTATTCGGAGTACAAGCCCAATTCACAGGAATTGTACGCTGCACAGCGCAGAGGCGGAAAAGAGCTGCATCTTGCAACATTTCACAACCATGTGAGTCTGTCGCCTGCAGAGAAAACCATTGTGCTTCGTGTGGATAGCGGCATGGAAGAATACGCAATGGAAGATGCTTTGCAGGTCTTGGATCAGCTGGATCAAGAAAAACGAGGCATTCCCAAGCATATTCCGTCTGTGGAAGAGCTTGTGTTTGATGAAGAACGTCGGATAGAAAAGCTGAAGCGCAATCGCAGATATGCTGCACAGCTGCAAAGCCGATATCGCATTCGTGTATCACCGGACGAGGAATTCACCGGCTCTTACTGTGATGATGACGGCAAAGAAATGCCGCTCAACAATGTGCTGAGCGGCGAGGTCATTGATTTGCGTTATGGTGAGGGCATTCTTGATTTTGTGTATGCGGATTTTGAAACACCGTTTCAGAAAGCCATCCAAATGCCGTTGCTGTTTGAATCTCTGGCGGAAGCATATCAGAAACAACATCCCGAAGAAGTAGAATATAAAAAAGCACCATCCAAAGTGTATCAGGAAGAACAGCTGATGGCGGAGGATTATCTTGACTACACAATGACCATGACGCATGTGCGGAAAATCTGCTATGCGTCACTGTATACGGCGATCTGTCCGCCCACATTCAAGCAGTGCAATGTGGTGGCTCGACCGCTGCGGCAGTATTACAAGTATCTCATGTCGCTGCAGCAGGAGTATGGGGAGTTGTTGGAGTTCTGCTTCGATGATGATTTCTATCCCGACGTACTAGGACACATGATGCCATCGGAACGGTTCAGTTTCTATAAGAGTCTGCATGGGCATCCGAACACAATTGGACGATATGAAACATTCCGAATGCGGGTGAGTTCTATG
>JAZNUR010000100.1:0-3794 GCA_045592405.1 Oscillospiraceae bacterium | reverse complement strand
GCCTATCTCTAAGAAAAATGACTTTTTCTGCAAGCAAAGCCCTGCCGGATGGCAGGGCTTTGGTATTGTATTTATTGCACGCCTTTTATGAAATCCTGAATGGAATCCTTGCCGCCTGCACCTGCATACGCTGCGTATTGCAGGATGATGGCAGCGTCAATTGCGTCAAAACTGCCGTCGGCATTGAGGTCAGCAGCCTTGATCTGTTCTTCTGTAAGACCGCTGTCGCCGCCTGCACCCGATGCCGCTGCTGCAGAAAGCAGAATTGCTGCATCGTTTGCGTTGATGGCTTCATCGTCGTTGAGATTGCCGAGAGGAACTTCTGGTTCTGTGGAGGTTTCGTCCTCCTTCACGGTAACTTCGAAGGAATCCTTGGCATCACCGAGGGTCAAATAGATCGTGTAGGTGCCGGGTTTTGTGTTGTCAAACTCAGAAGCATCGAGCTTAATCCAACCTTCCTCGACAGCTGCAGCCAGATCAGCCCAAAAAGCGTCCCCTTCTTCTACCGGACCATAAAATTCTACAACTTTCGAATAGGTGGAATTGTAAGTCGCACCCGTCAGATCAATCTCTTCGCCGATCAGATATTCTGTTTTGGGCAGCGTACTAAGGGATAACGTGTAGCGTTCTTCTATGATAGTACCCGGTATGCAGTGATATGTAATGTGAAAGTTTTTAAGTTCTTCTTTGACGTCATCGCTGATGTCAATGGCAGCAAAATCTTCTTCGCTTCCGCTGTAATAAATATCATCGATTTCCTTGTAGTCAGGAAATGCACCCGATTCAATGGTTTTCACACTATCATAGAAGTGAATACCAACATGCTCTGTGCAGTCCTTGAATGCGTTCTCGCCGATCACCGTTACCGGAACGCCATCAATTTCTTCGGGAATCGAAACATGCCATCCGGCATTCCTGCAACCGACGATCTCAATATGATCCCCATAATTGCGGTAGGTGAGCCCATCGTAGGTGCGTTCTCCGTTATCTTCCTTCACGGTAACTTCGAAGGATTCCACCAGATCATGGGCATCCCAGTGGATATAGATCGTGTAGGTGCCTGCCTTTGTGTTGTCAAACTCGGATGTGTCGAGAGTAATATCACCGCTCTTTATGCCTTCATCCAGCGAAGTCCAGAATAAAGAATCACGGAACGTAAAGTTTTCATGCGGATATTCTGTATTGTAGTAGCCACTAATATGTACGTCCGTCAGATCCAGCTCTTGGCCGATCAGATATTCTGTTCTGGGCAGTATTTCAATGCTCAAAGAGTAGTATTCATCTACGATATCATCCGGCTCGACGTCATAGATCACGTCAGCTTTTTTGAACATTTCGTTGCCGTCATCACTGATTTCGATGGCAGCCCATTCTTCTTCGTTTCCACTGTAATAGATGTGGTAGGTGTAATGGAAATCGGAAAATGCACCCGCTTCAATGGTTGTCACAGTATCATAGAGGTGAACTCTCCAAAGCTCCGTGCAGCCCTTGAATGCATCCTTGCCGATCACCGTTACCGGAACGCCATCAATCTTTTCGGGAATCAAAACCTGTTCTACGGACTTGTCACAACCGACGATCTCAATATGATCCCCATAATTGCGGTAGGTAAGCTCTTCGTAGGTGCCTTCGGTGTAGTCTGCCTCTGCACTTGCCACGATCCCGAACTCCACAGCAGATTCGGGTGCAATGCTGATTCCTCCCGAGAATAGCAGTGCAAGTGCTAACAATCCTGCAATCGTCTTTTTTAGACGTTTCATATGCATTCCTCTTTTCTGTCCCCACGCAGCGTGAGATTTTTTATAAGTTTATTGTATCATATAACAAATTGCATTGCAAGTGCTTGGGCAGAAATACAAGCTAAATATGCACTATATACAAATCATAAAAGGGAGATTTGTAGGAACACACAATGAAACGCCACTGCAAAAAGAAGTTTTCCCTGTCCGCACATTTGACATATTTTGCAGGACAAACGGTGTATAATAAAACTGAACAGAAAGAAAGGCGGTGGCGGTATGCAGACAGTCTATCTGGATGTGCTGCTCGTATTCAATCTCTATGTCAATTACATATTGCTGCGTATGACGGCACGGCTCACCCACAGTCGTCTGCGGTTCTGCAGATGCCTCGCAGTTTCGGCACTGGGAAGCCTCTCTACGCTGATGATCTTCCTGCCGCCCATGCCCACTCTCCTTTCCGTTCTGTGCAAGCTGCTTATTGCTGTGCTGCTGTGCATGGCTGCATTCGGTGTGCGTGACCGTATGCGGCTTTGCTGGTGCAGTATTTGTCTGTTCGGCAGCAGCTTTGCACTTGCGGGAATTCTGCTCGCCCTTTCGCTGCTCTGCGGTGTTCGGGTGATGCACGCAAATTCCTGCTGGTATCCGGATGTATCCCTTCTGCATCTCGTCTTGTTTACCATTGGCGGATATTTTCTCCTGCATACCGTGCAGTACCTGCATGACCGAACACACGCTGCGGACGAAGGGTATCGTGTCAGCATACGATACCGCTGCTGCACGGTTCAGCTGGAGGGGCTTGCGGATACGGGAAACTCTCTGGTGGATTTCTTCACCGGAAAACCCGTGATCATCTGCGACGCCGCAAAATTACATAATATCCCTCCGTATGATCTTCAGAAACCCGTCAGGGGATTCCGGCTGCTGCCCTGTTCCACCGTTTCGGGAAACGGTCTGATCCCCGTGTTTCAGCCCGACGAGGTGGTGATCTATTCGGAACAAAGCGGAAAATATAAAAAAGTGGATGCCCTCATCGGCATCGGGGAACGTGAAAATCAAAAAGCCATATTCAACCCGAAGCTGCTGCATTTATAATAGACACAGAATAAAGGAGGATGCCCCATGAAATTGCTGTCACGATTCCGCAAATGGCTCGATCGTATGTTTCCGCCGCCCTGTTCGGTGGATTACATCAACGGTTCTGACACCCTGCCGCCGCCCCTCACCCGTGAAGAGGAGGAAGCCGTGTTCCGCCGTCTGCAAAGCGGCGATACCGCTGCAAGGGAAATGCTGATCACCCACAACCTTCGGCTTGTGGTGTACATATCCAAAAAGTTTGAAACCTCGGGCATCTGCCTTGAGGATCTGATCTCCATCGGCACGATCGGACTGATCAAGGCAGTGAACACCTTCTGCCCCGAAAAAAATATCAAGCTTGCCACTTACGCATCACGCTGCATAGAAAACGAAATCCTCATGTTCCTGCGGAAATCCTCGCAGTATCGTGGGGAAATTTCCATTGACGAGCCGCTGAATGTGGACTGGGACGGCAACGAGCTGCTGCTGTCGGATATCCTCGGCACGGATGATGACATCGTTAACCGGGGCATCGAATGGGAGGCGGAACGTGATATGCTCCGTGCAGCCGTGCAGAGCCTCCCCGAACGGGAACGTGAGATCATGGAAATGCGTTTCGGACTCTACGGCGGCAGGGAGCAGACGCAAAAGGAAGTTGCAGAGAAAATCGGCATTTCCCAATCCTATATCTCCCGTCTGGAAAAGAAGATCATCAAAAAACTCAAGGTCGTGCTGGAACAGCAGGTGTAGCGGCGGCACCTAAGCGGAAACAGCTTTGCTCCGCTGCGGAGCAAGGCACATTGCGGTTGTATCACAGGTATTTGTCCTGATGGGCAATCTCGCCAACGGGGGCTCCCCGCATATGAAAGCTTCAACTGTATTGAAGCCGCCTTGTGCGGCGGCCTGATAGAGGAAACAGCTTTGTGCCGCTGCGAAGCAAGGCACATTGCGGTTGTATCACAGGTATTTGTCCTGATG